>DATDIC010000681.1:0-3142 GCA_036521275.1 Acetobacteraceae bacterium | reverse complement strand
GTGGTCGCCTGGCCCGGACCGCCGGCGGGCGCCCATACCGATTATGTTCTGCACACGCTGCTCGGCCTGCCGCGGGACCAAAACCGGGGCTGAGGCACAACGAATGAGCGTTCTTCCATATCGTGCGACCCCGCTTGCATGATTCGCGCGGGCGGTCCATGTCAACGGGAGGATTTTGTCAGCGGACCTCTTCCAGTCCGCAGGTGGAGGTATCATGGGTAGCTTCAGCATCTGGCACTGGATGGTGGTGCTGCTGGTCGTCCTGCTGCTGTTCGGCGGCGGCAAGGTCAGCGGCCTGATGGGCGACTTCGCGAAGGGCATCAAAGCCTTCAAGAAGCACATGGCGGAGGACGACGACGCCTCCATGACCACCGCGAACGTGGAGCGCCCGGCCGGCACGATCCCGGGACCGACGGCGCAGACCACCGCCCACACGCGCGAGAACACCGCGGTCCATAGCTGATATCCCGCCTTCTGACGTCCCGGTGGCGTCCCGGTGGATGACACGGGGTGGGTGACGCGGGGTGGGTGACGCGGGCAGCGAAACACGCTGCTGGTTCGCCAAGAGCTTGACCTGAATTCGGCTTCGGTGACGATCCGAGGGTCATTCCCTCGGAGCGTCTCATGTCCATCCACCGGATCTCCCCGACGCCGCAAACCATTCGTTGGGGCAGTTTCGACGCCGCCTATCCCCCGCTGATCACCATAAACTCCGGCGATACCGTGGTGCTGGAGTGCCTGTCCGCCGGTGGGCCGGAAGTGATGCCCCCACCGGGCTCCGGCCTGGCGATACCCGCGGCTTTCAACGCGATATTCGCGGCCAACCCGCCCCGCATGAGCGGCCATATCCTCACCGGACCGGTCGCCGTCGAGGGGGCCGAACCGGGCGACATGCTGGAGATCCGCATCGATCGGATCGAGTTCGGCGCCGATTGGGGGTTTTGCGGGTTCCGTCCGTTATTCGGCACGCTGCCGGAGGATTTCCCCGAACGCTGCCTCAGTCACATCCCGATCGACCGCGCCCGCCGCACCTGCCGCCTGCCCTGGGGCACCGAACTGGCCCTGGCGCCGTTTTTTGGCGTCATGGGCGTCGCACCGCCGCCGGAATGGGGCCGGATCTCCACCAAGGAGCCGCGCGCCCATGGCGGCAATCTCGACAACAAGGAACTCACCGAGGGCGCCGTCCTCCTGTTGCCGGTGTTCGTCCCCGGCGCCAACTTCTCCGCCGGCGACGGCCATGGCGTGCAGGGCGACGGCGAGGTCTGCATCAACGCGCTGGAGACCTGCCTGACCGGCAGCTTCACCCTGGTGCTGCACAAGGGTGGCGGCGCACGTGACCCGCTGCTGCGCTATCCGCGGGCCGAAACCGCGACGCATTTCATCAGCATGGGCATGCACGAGGATCTCGACCTCGCCATGAAGCAGGCGCTGCGGGAGATGATCGCGCTCATCACCGGCCGCACCAACCTGTCGCGACAGGAGGCGTACCAGTTCTGCTCATTGGCGGTGGACTTCCACGTGACGCAGACGGTGAACGGCGAAAAGGGCATCCACGGGCTTCTACGCAAGGGGTTGTTGTTCTAGGCTCAGTTTTCCACAAGTTTTTGTGGTCCCCCCGCATTATTCCGTTGTCATAGGGCTTTCACCCCAGATACCGTATTTAGCGTTCAGTCGGGGCGGGAGACCACAAAATGGAGTGGACAGACGACATCATCCAGCGGCTTCGGCTGCTCTGGAGCGACGGGCACTCCACGGCGGAAATCGGCCGGCGACTGGGGATTTCGAAAAACGCGGTGGTCGGCAAGGCTCACCGGCTGGCCCTCCCCGCCCGCCCATCGCCGATCCGCCGCGACGGCGCGGCACCACGGCCGCGTCGACCCGCGGTGCCGCGGGTTGCCGGGCCAACGCTTCCGCCATTGGCCAGCACCCGCGCGGTGCCGATGCTTGCCGCCCCGCCCGTGCGCGCGGTTGTGGCGCCACCACGTCCGGCGCCCGTGCCGCGGCTGCAACCGGTGGCGCCGCGGCCCTATGGGCGCGTGGTCACCTGCTGCTGGCCGCTGGGTGAACCCGGTACGCGCGATTTCCGCTTCTGTGACGACCCCTCGGTTCCGGGAAAGCCATACTGCGAGGAACACGCTCAGATCGCGTATGTGAAAATCCGCGACCGGCGCGAAGACGCCGCGTGACAGCAGAGTAGAGAAGCGCGGCGGCATCGTCGGTGATTGATCGGCGTCTGCCACACGCCTGACTTGCAGCCGGCATGGCGGTTTCGTTGCAATAGGTTACAATTCGTCGAACCCGGTCGGCAGGCCTGATCGGGTTGCCGCGAGCCGGCCGAGCGAAAGCTTGTCCGGCGTAGCGCCATCCAGGCTTTTTGCGCTATCGCCAGCAAGACGCGGATGGCCCATTGTTGCCGACAACACTGCTGGAAAGCGCACCAGGCGGAATGCCTGCCGCGTTTTTCGTCGTCGGCTGCAATTGCCAGACCCACGCCGCCCCCCAATGTGCGAAAACCTGGCGGGCCGGGTGGAGGTAGCGGATAGATGGATATCGGGACACGCGATCCCGTCGGGCTGGACCGAGTTGTCGAAACGAAACCATCCCGCCGCTCGCGCGTGGGAATGGCGCTGCTTTGCCTGGTGCTGCTGGCGGGGATCGGGGCGGCGGTATTCCTGTGGCCTTCGCACAAGGCGCCCCAGGGCGCCGGCCGGTTCGCCGCCGGCCCGGTGCCGGTCCTTGTCGCCACGGCGACCACCAAGGACGTGCCGATCTACCTGGACGGGCTCGGCACCGTTCAGGCGTTCAATACCGTCACCATCAAGCCGATGGTCGATGGGCCGCTGATCGACGTCGATTTCAAGGAAGGACAGGACGTCCACAAGGGCGACGTGCTCGCCCGCATCGATCCGCGCATCTACCAGGCGGCGCTCGACCAGGCGGTCGCCAAGAAGGCGCAGGACGAGGCACAGCTTGCCAATGCCAAGGTCGATCTCGCCCGCTACGAGAAGCTGGTCGCCAACAAATACGCCTCCGACCAGCAGGCGCAGACGCAACGCGCGCTGGTGGTGCAGCTCACCGGTCTGGTGCAGCAGGACCAGGCGCAGATCGATACCGCCAGAACCAATCTGAGCTACACGACCAT
>DATDIC010000680.1:0-6391 GCA_036521275.1 Acetobacteraceae bacterium | reverse complement strand
TCCGTCCCGGCGGACAGGCGGCGGGCGTCACCGAACCGGCCGAGCGAAGGGGGCATGGCGGAAGCTCCTGCTGTCTTCGCTCGTCATCGAGTCAGCGCGCAGCGATTCACGCAAGCGAGGAGATGTGTGCATCTGGTAGGGCTTGTCCCGGCCATCCACGACTTTGTCGCCCACCGCGCCGCTCGTTCGCTTCACGTTACTCCGGGCAACACCGGCAGGATGAGTTGTTCTCAATGCGGTCTGCTATAAGACCGGAATTGCCGCACATCCGACGCGAACAGTTCCGCACCCCCTGTCAATCCGCAATTCGCCGTCCGCACAGCGGATCGTAGCGAATGCAAGCTGACGTCAACCAGGAATTGGCCCGGGAATTCGGGCTGACCGCGTCGGAATACTCAAAAATCCTGGAGATATTGCGTCGAACCCCAACGCTGACCGAACTCGGCGTGTTCAGCGTCATGTGGAGCGAGCACTGCTCCTACAAATCGTCACGCGTGTTCCTGAAGCAATTACCCTCCTCTGCACCCTGGGTGATCCATGGGCCAGGCGAGAACGCCGGCGTGGTGGACATCGGCAACGGGCTCGCCGCGGTGTTCAAGATCGAGAGCCACAATCACCCAAGTTTCATCGAGCCATATCAAGGCGCAGCCACCGGCGTCGGCGGCATCCTGCGCGACGTATTCACCATGGGCGCGCGGCCGGTGGCCAACCTGAACGCGTTGCGGTTCGGCGATCCGTCCAATCCCGTCACGAAGCGTATCGTCGATGGCGTGGTGCGCGGCATCGGCGGCTACGGAAACTGCGTCGGCGTGCCGACCGTGGGCGGCGAGGTGAATTTCCACCCGGCCTACAACGGCAATCCGCTGGTCAATGCGATGACGGTCGGCATTGCGCCGAAGGACCGCATCTTCCTGTCTGCCGCCGCCGGCGTGGGCAACCCGGTTGTCTATGTCGGCTCGAAGACCGGGCGGGACGGGATCCATGGGGCAACCATGGCCTCGGCCGCGTTCGGCGCCGACTCCGAGGAAAAGCGACCGACCGTGCAGGTAGGCGATCCGTTCACCGAAAAACTGCTGATCGAGGCCTGCCTGGAGCTGATGGCGACCGACGCGATCGTGGCGATCCAGGACATGGGCGCCGCCGGGCTGACCAGCTCCTCGGTGGAGATGGCGGGAAAGGGTGGCGTCGGGATCGAGCTCGATCTCGACCACGTGCCACAGCGCGAGACCGGCATGAACGCCTACGAAATGATGCTGTCCGAAAGCCAGGAACGCATGCTGATGGTGCTGCGCCCGGAGCGCGAGGAGGCGGCCCGGGCGATCTTCGAGAAATGGGAGCTGGATTTCGCAGTGATCGGGCGTCTGACCGACACGGGTCGGATCGTGGTACGGCACCACGGGCGCATAGAAGCGGATATCCCTCTTGCCCCGCTGGCCGGCGAGTCGCCGATATTGCATCGCCCGATCACGGAGACGGCAAAGCAGACCCAGCTCAGCGCGGCACGTATCGAGGACCGGGTCGGCCTGACCCGCGCCCTGGAGCGGCTGATCGCCTGCCCCGACCTGTGCTCGCGGGCATGGATCTGGGATCAGTACGACTCCACCATCGGCGGCCAGACCGTGAAGCGACCCGGGGCAGCGGATGCGGCGGTGGTGCGGGTGGAGGGTCAGGCGATGGCCTTGGCGCTGACCACCGACTGCACGCCGCGCTATTGCGCCGCCGACCCGGAAGCGGGCGGCCGGCAGGCAGTGGCGGAGGCGTGGCGTAACCTGACTGCCGTGGGCGCTCGCCCGCTGGCCGTCACCGACAACATGAATTTCGGCAATCCGGAGCGCCCGGAGGTCATGGGTCAGTTCGCCGCCTGCATTCGCGGCATGGCGGCGGCGTGCGAGGCGCTCAAATTCCCCGTCGTGAGCGGCAATGTCAGCCTGTACAACGAGACCGAGGGACGCGCGGTCCTGCCATCGCCGGTGATCGGGGCGCTGGGCGTGATCGATGACGCGGCGCAGGCCGTGGGGATCGCATTGCGGCCATGGCTCGACCTGGTGCTGGTCGGCGCCACGCGGGGCTGGCTGGGGCAGTCGCTATGGCTGCGAGAGATTGCCGGGCGGGAGGATGGCGCACCGCCGCCGGTCGATCTGACCGCCGAGCGCGCGGCCGGGGATTTCGTCCGGGCGCAAATTCTGGCAGGCGCGGTGCGGGCCTGTCACGACGTCTCGGATGGCGGGCTGCTGGTGGCGGTCGCGGAGATGGCGATGGCGGGACTGGTCGGTGTCCGGCTGTCGACCGGGCCCCGAGATGTTCCGGGACACGCGTTCTGGTTCGGGGAGGACCAGGGCAGGTACGTGCTGGCGGTGGGCGAAGCGGCGCCAGTGATCCGGGCGGCGGAAGCAGCGGGCCTTCCCGCTATGCGGATCGGCCACTCGGGCGGACAGGATTTGACACTCCCCGATGGGGGAACCATATCCGTGCGAGCGTTGCGCGCGGCGCATGAACGGTTCTTTCCGTCCTGGATGGACGGAGCCTAGGGGGACGCTGATGGCAATGGCAGCCGGCGAGATCGAGGCGCTGATCAAGGCGGCGCTGCCCGATGCAAGCGTCACCGTCGAGGATTTGGCGGGCGACGGAGATCATTACGCAGCGACCGTCGTCTCCGAACAGTTTCGCGGAATAACGCGCGTGAAGCAGCATCAGATCGTGTATGCGGCGTTGCGCGGCCGCATGGGCGGCGAGTTGCACGCGCTCGCTTTGCAGACCTCGGCGCCGGAATAGGAGCTAAATAGAGATGTCCGACAAGCCTGTCTTCGACCGAATCAAGGATGAAGTGAACGGCCACCCGGTCATGTTGTACATGAAGGGCACGGCGATGTTTCCGCAGTGCGGATTCTCCGCCCGGGTGGTGCAGATCCTGTCGCATCTGGGGGTGCCGTTCCAGACAGCGAACGTGCTGGAGGATGCGGAACTGCGCGACGGCATCAAGCAATTCAGCCAGTGGCCGACGATCCCGCAGCTTTACGTCAAAGGCGAGTTCGTGGGCGGCTGCGATATCGTGACCGAAATGTTCCAGTCAGGAGAGCTCGAGAGTCTGCTGACGGAAAAGGGCGTTGCGCACAACGCGCCCGCATAGCGGCCGCCCCACGCCTCCGGTGGGGATGCGGGGTTGCGCCACGCCGTCATTCCCGCCTCCCCCGTCATTCCCGCGAAGGCGGGAATCCAGCGGCAGTCTGTCCAATCGCGCCCGCGCCATGCGCTGCGCAACCATGACGCGGTAAACTCCTCTCTCAAACGGCTGGCAACCTGCCCCGTCGGCCTTGTGATCCCGCCGTTCAGTTTTGCGATCCTGCCAGCTTCCTCCATCACTTGACTTGCCGGTTCCTGCCCTCCATGCCGCGAATTCTGCTGACGGGCCGCCTCGGCCCTTCCGAAGGGGAGCATGAATGCGGCGATCGGGTATCGTGACCGCGTCAGCACTGTTGCTGGGCGGATGCACGGTGGGGCCAAACTTTTCGCCCCCGCATTGGGCAAATCCCGTTTCCTGGTTCACCGGCGAACCGAAGCCGGCGCACCTGGAACCCAGCGAGCCGGTTGCCGCACCAATCAACGTCGCCTGGTGGAACGTATTTCACGACCCGCACCTCAGCGCGCTGGAACAGCAAGTCGCAGCCAGCAACTTCGACGTGCAAACCGCCACCGCGCGGCTGGCGCAATCGCGCGCGCAGCTTGGGATAACCCGCGCGGCCGAGTTCCCGAATGTCGGCGGCAACGCCTCATATACGCGCGAAAAATCCAGCAGTGTCGGTGTGTTCAGCTCTCTGGCACCCAATTCAAGTACCGGCAATGTCACCAATACGCCATCGGGTCAGTTGGCCAACGGCGCGTTCGGTAACACCGCCGGAGGAGTGGCGACGCCAGCCAACCTGCCGGCCTTCGACGTGTATCAGTACGGATTTGACGCCTCATGGGAGCTCGATCTCTGGGGCCAGGTGCGCCGCTCCGTCGAGTCCGCTTCCGCGAGCGTAAACGCATCGGCCGATGCGCGCCGCGCTGCCTTGATCTCGGCACTGGCGGAGGTCGCGCGCGATTACATGGACCTGCGCGGCACCCAGGACCAGCTCCGCATCGCCCGCGAGAACGTGGACACGGCCCAGCAGGGTTTGCGCCTGACCCAGGAACGCGCGGCGGCAGGCGTCACCACCGATCTCGACGTGGCGAACGCCTCCGCCCAGGTGCGCACGACGGCGGCACAAATTCCCGCGCTGGAGCAGCAGGAACACCAGTTGATCAACGCACTGAGTTTCCTGCTGGCCAGGCCGCCGAACGCACTGACGGCAGAACTCGCCGTGCCGCGGCCGGTGCCGCCCGTGCCGCCACGCGTACCGGTGGGGTTTCCCTCCGAGCTGGCGCGACGGCGGCCGGATGTGCGGCAAGCCGAGGAACAGTTGCACGCCGCAACCGCCAATATCGGCGTCGCGGTCTCGGCATTCTATCCGCAGGTCACGCTGAACGGCAGTTTCGGGTTCCAGGCCCTCCAGTTCGGCAATCTTTGGACGGGCGCGGCGCGCCAATACGCGCTGGGACCGGGAGTCACGATCCCGATCTTCGAGGGCGGCCAGATCCGGCAGACAGTGCTGTTGCGGCGCGCCCAGCAGCAGGAGGCGGCAATTGCGTATCAGCGCACCGTCCTGCAAGCCTGGCACGATGTCGACAACGCGCTGGACGCATATCAGCGTGAACAGGAACGGCGGGGGCAGCTCGTTCAGGCAGTTGCGCAGAACCAGCGTGCGTTGTCGCTGGCACAGAGCCGTTACCAGGAAGGCGTGGCGAACTTCCTGGATGTGCTGACGGCTGAAACCAACCTGCTCTCCACCCAGCAACAACTCGCGAACAGCACGACGACGGTTTCAGACGATTTGGTCGCGCTCTACAAGGCGCTCGGTGGCGGCTGGGAAGACACCTACCCGACTGTTCAGGCAAGCGTTTCGGGCGGCACGTAGTCACGCCACCGGCCTGGCTGCTCAGCTTGATCGGCATAACTGCTCAGCCGATCGGCTGCCCGGCCGATCAGGTCGGAAAAATCGAGGCCCCGCCCGATCAGCAGCGCCTCCAGCTCGCCGATGATACGCGTGAGGGCACCGAATCCCTCATGCATGACCACCGACAGCAACTCCGTGGCCGACGCGCCGGCAAGTGCCATGCGGGCCACGTCAGCCCCGCTCCGCACGCCGTTGGTGCCAAGCAGCGGATAGTGCGAGCCTGCGGCACGACGGCTGAGCGCCAGGAAACGACAGACGATCGGCAGTGCCCACGGGCCGCCGTAAGCCGCCGACGTGCCGAGCAGCGGCATCAGAGTGTCCAGATCGGGCAGCATGGCCATGAATCGGCCCATCATCACCACTGCATCGGCTCCGGCACGCGACGCGGCAACCGCGAGCGCGGGCAGATTCGCCGACAGCCCGGTCAGCTTGACCCAAAGCTGCATGCCGGGAACGGCGGCCCGCACCCGGGTGATCATCGCCGCGAGCGCGGCCGGATCGGTTTCTTGTGAAATCACACCCGGCGCGGCTTCCGAGGCATGCGGGGCGCCGACGTTCAGCTCGAACACGCGCAGGCCCGCGGCGCGCGCCAGGTCAGCGATACGCTCCGCCGCTTCAGCGTTGCCCAGAACCAGGCTGGCCGCAACGAACCGGCCGCCACGGGCAGCCTCTCGGTCAAGCTCGGCAAGCGTCCCAAACCACTCCGCCGGATCGCGCTGCGCGAGACCGGAACGACAGAACAGCGATACGCCCGGCGCCGCGACATGGTGGTCGGCACCAAGCAAGGCATAGTCGGCCCGATCGAGCTGATGCGCGGCGGCCGGCTGCTCGTTCACGGACTTGGCGATCACACCGGCCGCGCCGGCAGCGAGAGCCGCGCGAATGCCAGCCTCGGTCATGACCGGTTCCCCCGAACCACAGATGATCGGGTTGGGGAGCGAGAAGCCACCAATGCGGGTGGTGAGAACAGTCATCTGATGATCGCTTGCATCGTCGGTGCAGGATGATTGATCCGCATCAGCCCGTCGAGCCGCCACGTGCGATTGTCAATCGGCGATACGCCGCCTAGCCTGCAACCGGCAATATCCGGGAGCGGCGGTATGCAGGCGACGCAGCGGATGACGACAGGCGAGGCTGCGGTGGAGTCGCTGGCCGCAAACGGCATCGATACGATATTCTGCCTGCCCGGGGTGCAGAACGATTACCTGTTCGATGCGCTGCACAAGGCGCAGGACCGCATCCGCGCGATCCACACCCGCCACGAGCAAGGCGCCGCCTACATGGCATTGGGCGCGGCGATGGCAAGCGGCCGGCCGGCCGCATATGCCGTGGTGCCAGGCCCAGGATTCCTGAATACC
>DATDIC010000679.1:0-3143 GCA_036521275.1 Acetobacteraceae bacterium | reverse complement strand
AAACGCAGATCGAGGTGCTGCGTGCCTTCCGCAACGCCGTGCGCGTGCTGCACACCACCGCCGTGTACGTCTCCCACGATCGCGCCGTGGTGGCCCAGCTCGCCGACCGTGTCGTTGTCCTGCAAGGCGGCCAGGTGCGGGAAACCGCACCCATCCAGACCATACTGACCGAAGCCGAGCACCCCTACACGCTGAGCCTTCTCGCCGCGGCGGCGCCGTCTGCCCGGGCTGCGTCCCAGCCGACCGTCAGCCTTTCCACGCCGGCGCCCCTGCTGGAAGTCTCCAATCTGCTGGCCGGTTATGGCGGGATCAACCACGCCGGGCGTCCCCGCATACCGGTGCTGCGCGACATTTCGCTGTGCATCACGGCGGGATCGGTGCTTGGGGTGATCGGCGAATCCGGGTGCGGAAAAAGCACGCTCGCCCGGGTGATCGCCGGCCTGCTGCCGGCGGCGAGCGGCAGCATTCGTCTGAAAGGAAAGGAACTGCCCCGCCGGGTCGCGGACCGCCGGCGGGAAGATCTGCGCGACATCCAGATTGTGTTTCAGATGGCCGACGTGGCGCTGAATCCCGCGCGCACCGTCGCCTCCATTCTGGGCCGCCCGCTGAAATTCTATCACAACATGCAGGGCGATCAGGCGCGACGACGAACCCAGGAGTTGCTGGACATGGTCCGCCTGTCGCCGCAGCTCGCCAGCCGCTATCCGGATGAACTCTCCGGCGGCCAGAAGCAGCGGGTGAACCTGGCGCGCGCGCTTGCCGCCAACCCCAGCCTGATCCTGTGCGACGAAATCACCTCCGCCCTGGACACCGTCGTCGCGGCGGCTGTGCTGGAGTTGCTCGCCGATTTGCGGCGGGAACTCGGCGTGGCGCTGATGTTCATCAGCCACGATCTTTCCACCGTGCGAGCCATCTGCGACCAGGTCATGGTGCTGTACGCCGGAGCCTGCGTAGAGGCGGGAGCGCGCACCACGCTGGAACGGGCGCCGTGGCACCCCTACACGCGGCTGCTGCTATCCTCGGTCCCGGAACTGCGGCCTGGCTGGCTGGACGGTATTGCGGCCGACGGCGCGCAGGCAGGCTCCGCCGGGCTGGCCGTGCAGGACCTGCTGAGCCCGTGTCCGTTCTTCCGGCGTTGCAACGTCCGTATTCCGGGAACCTGCGACGTCACGCCGCCACCGGTTATCCGCCTGGACAAGGGAGCCGACATCGCTTGCCACCGCACGGAGCAGGCGCTGCGTGCCGCGCAGGAACCTGTCACCGAGAAACTGGACGCGTAGAGCCGCCCTGCAGGCAGTGCCACCCCCACGAATTTTCCCCCACCAATCGCCGTCATTCCCGCCAATCGCCGTCATTCCCGCGAAAGCGGGAATCCAGCTAGCCCCACCAACCGCTATATCTCGGCGTAGCTATCCCCTTCCCTCAAAACGCTCCGGTTTCAATAGCCACGATCCAGCTTGAACACACTCGGCAGCGTCTGCCCGGACCAATAAGCATTCAGCCCGCGTGCAACATGCTCGGCGCGCGCCCGCCGCGATGCAAAACCGGCGATGTGGCACGTCACCAGGATGCGCGGATGCCGCCACAACGGATCGGAAGCCGGCAGCGGCTCGTCCTCGAAAACATCCAGCAGCGCCGCCGACAGGTGCCCCGAGTCCAGCGCGGCAATCAGATCCGGCATGACGATCAGCGATCCGCGCCCGGCGTTCACCACCCCTGCCCCGGTGGGCAGCTTCGCGAGCCGCGCCGCATCCAGCAAATGCCGCGTGTTCAACGTTTCAGGCAGCAGCCCCACCAGTATATCGCTCTGTTGCAGGAACGCATCCAGCTCCTCCATTCCGGCAAACGACGTTACATCCGCAATCGACTTGCGGCTTTGCGCCCATCCGCTGAGCTGGTATCCTAGCGCGCGCAGCATGTGCGCCGCTGTCTGCCCGATATTTCCCAGCCCCATCACGCCCACGCGCGTCTGCTGCGCCGTCCGCTGCGCAGCGAACTCATCCCATCGGCAGGCGGCGCGTGCGGCGATAACGCGCAGCAGGTCGCGCTGGATCGCCAGCACCGCCAGGCAGACATACTCCCCCATCGTCCGCAGCGTTTCCTGGCTCGCCATCCGCACGATCGGGATGTCCGCCGGCAGCTCCGGATCACACGTTATGTGATCCACGCCCGCGCCGCTGCTGAAGATGACACGCAGGTTTCGGTAGCGCGCCAGCCGTCCCGCTTCCGGCTGCCACACCAGGACGAAATTGACATCATCCGGATTTGCCCCGGGATCATCCCACCACCGCACATCCAGTCCAGGCGCGAGTTCCGCGAATAGCGCCCGCCATTCCGAGATCGCAGCTTCACCGCCCGTTTTGACAAGAAGAATTTGCCTGGAAACGCCCATGAAATCTCATTCTGAGATGATTCGGCAACCTGTACCAACCCGCGGGGACGAAGACTCTCAGATCCGTCATGCCCGCGAAAGCGGGCATCCAGGCGAGAACCCACGAAATTCCGAGGGCTCACCCTCAATGCGGTCTGGTATTATCCGGCGCTCCCGGCCCGTCAAGACAGCCATTCCCGGGCCGCAGGCCCAATCAAACGATCGAGCGTAATCGGAAACTCCCGAACGCGAATGCCGGTCGCGTGCCACACCGCATTGGCGACCGCACCGGCGCTCCCCGTAATCCCGATCTCGCCGACCCCCTTGATACCGAGCGCGTTGACATGCCGATCATCCTCCTCGACGAGAATCGCTTCCACCGACGGCACGTCAGCGTTCACCGGCACATGATACTCGCCGAGATTCGGGTTCATCGCGCGGCCGGAGCGCAAGTCCATCACCGCGTGCTCATGCAGCGCAAACGATACGCCCCAGATCATGCCACCATAATACTGGCTGCGCACCAGCCGCGGATTGATCACCCGTCCGGCCGCGAAGGCGCCCACCAGGCGGGTAACGCGGATCTGCCCCAACTCGGGATCGACCTTCACCTCCGCAAACACGGCGCCGTGCGCATGCATGGCGTAGTTCGACTGCGCCACCGGGTCCGCCGCGCTCTTGCCCAGCCCGTCGATTTCCGCGACCCCGGCGCGCGCGAGGATATCGCCATAGCCCTCGCTGCGGCTTTCATCGTCGCGGCGGAACAACCGAC
>DATDIC010000678.1:0-7844 GCA_036521275.1 Acetobacteraceae bacterium | reverse complement strand
CATCATCGAAGGCTGGATTCGCCAGCATCCCGAGCAGTGGCTCTGGTTTCACCGCCGCTGGCGGTGACGCCGGATCAATTCCCTGCGAGCGCAACGGGGTCGCATCAGCATCGTTACCGTGATGCCCATGTCACCCTCATCCGGATCGAAGGAGATCGCCGTCATGCGCTCGCTGCTTCTTTCGTTGACCGCGTTGTCGCTGCTTGCCGCCTCGCCCGTGCTTGCGCAGACCTATTCCGGCGCCCCCGTACCGGCCGGCCCCGGCAAGGTCGTCACCGGCCCGCCTGGCCTGCCCAGCGTGGAACCGCTGTCGCGCAGTGCGAGCAACATCAATCAATCGAACACCCGGAGCAGGATCGCGCCCGCGTTGCCGAGCACCGATCTTGGCCCGAACGCCACCGCGTCCGATTACCTCCGTGCGGCGCAGAACGCGCTCGCCTCCGGTCAGACGGGTCGCGCGCAGGAAGCTTTGGAAAACGCCGAGACGCGGTTGCTGACACGCTCCACGCCGATGGGCATGTCCGGGCAGCCTGACCAGAATCCCGCGGTGAACAACATCAATTCGGCGCTGCAGTCGCTGGGAGCGCACGATGCGCAAGGCGCTATGCGGATCGTGCAGCAGACGATCCCGATGACCGACCAGATGCAGACCGCGGCGACCGGGCCAATGGGAACCGGGCCGATGGGGAGTGCGCCGATGCCGCCTGGCCCGATGGGCACACCCGGCCCGACGACCACGCCATAAGACCAAGAAAGTTTCACCACGGAGACACCGAGACGGAGAGTTGCCACGGAGTTGCGGGCGGCTAGGTCGAGCCGCCTGCGTCCGTGTCTCGGTGCGCATCCCTCCCGTCATCCCGCATCCCTCCCGTCATCCCGCATCCCTCGTCAGTCCCGCGAAAGCGGGAATCCAGCGATAGCCCATACAACGGCGACCTTGGCGTCGATGCCCGCTCTCGTGCGCCTGCGCGCGCATTGAGGAGGGACACTCACCTTTCGACCGGCCGGTCATACCTCTCACGGGCCGCCCTTCGGTTTCCATTGCAACCGCCGCACCCCTGGCCGCGTCGCGAACTCGTTCAGGAATGGCGGCGGCGTCGTCTCCTGCCGGGTGCCGCGCCAGCGTAGCCCGTAACGGATCTCGCTGTGCCGCGCCTGGTCGGAGTAGGTGACCGATTGCTCAACGACCCTGATACCGGCGGCTCGCAACCGGCTGACCAGTTCCGCCGCAACCGGTCCGCCCGCTTCGTTCTCCAGCACCAGGGTGCCTCGCCGGTCCTGACGGATGTAACGTTCCGCCAGCTTCAATCCCCACAATATGATCAGGCCGATGGCAGTCGCCACAACGCCCAGCGCGAGTTGCCCCCCACCGAAGCACAGCCCGATGACCGTGACGATCCATAACGTCGCCGCCGTGGTCACCCCGAGCACGCGGTCCGATCGCCGCAGGATCGCGCCGCCACCGATGAATCCCATCCCGGTCAGAATGCCCAGCGGCAGCCGCATCAGGTCCAGCACGACGAACGAATTGCTCGCCTTCCCCACCGTCGGCAGCAGCACATTGGCCTGGATCATGGCGACCGAGGCTGCCAGGCACACCAGCATCGTGGTGCGCAGGCCGGCTGGTCGGCCATGTTCGTCCCGGTTGAGCCCGATCAGCGCGCCCGCAATACATGTCAGCACCAGGCGCAGTACCAGATCGTGCCAGCCGATCGTCAGCGGCATTGGCGACATGGAGCCTCCTGCTCATGGTCGGAAAAACACCACCGTCAGTACCGCGAATACCGGGATCAGCACCGCTACCGCCATCGCCATGAACCCGAAGAAGCCGGGCATCCGCACGCCGCGATGCGCGGCGATCGCCCGCACCATCATGTTCGGCGCATTGCCGATATAAGTCAGCGCCCCGAAGAACACCGCACCGGCGGACATCGCTTCCAGCTCCAAGCTGCGCGTCAGGCTCAGCGTCTCCGGCCGGATCCCGGCGATTTCGAAAAAAACCAGGTAGCTGGGCGCATTGTCCAGGAACGCCGACACCCCGCCGGTCAGCCAGAAATACGCGACCGGCAGCGGGTTGCCGTCGGCGTCGGTCAGCAGCCGCAGCAGCGGCGCGAACGGCCCCGCCATTCCTGCTTCCAGCATGTGCAGGACCGGCTCGATCGTGATGAAGATTGCCAGGAACAGCAGCGCGACTTCGATCATCGGGTGCCAGGAAAAATCGTTTCCCTGGTGAATGGATCGCGGTGTCAGCCAGGCCGACGCGGCGGTGATCGCAACGAACACCCCGATGCTGATCAGCCGTCCGGCCCCGATCTCCTGCCCGGCAATGCTCACAACGCCCAGGTTCGCTCCACCCAGCACCAGCACCGTCGCGCCTGTCAGCAGCACCAGCATGGCGTTGCCCCACCCCCGGATGTGCAGCCGCTCACGCGGGGGCGGCGGTCCCTCCCGCCGTGCCAGGGCTGCATCCAGTGGCCAGAACACCGCCAATACCACGCCCGCCAGCAGTGCCAGCGGCAGGCCCAGATGCCTGACCGGCCAGAAGAACGGAACTCCGTGCAGGTAACCCAGATAGAGCGGTGGATCTCCCAGCGGTGAAAGGGCTCCCCCCGCATTCGCCACCAGCAGGATGAACACCAGCGCCAGATGCATCTTTTGCTGCCGGTGCGCGTTGGCCCGCAGCAATGGATGGATCAGCACCATCGCCGCGCCCGTCGTACCCATCACGCCGGCCAGTACAGTGCCGATCGCCAGCAGGGCGGTATTGCCAGCCGGCGTGCCGGACACGCCGCCGCGCACCAGTACGCCGCCCCCCACCGTGAACAGCGCCAGCAAAAGCGTGACGAACGGCAGGTATTCCACCAGCACTGCTCGCCACGCACCCGCCGCCGCCTGGGCGGGACCCCACGCCACGGCTTCCGGTACCAGCAGCACCAGTATCCAGAACGCCACCACCCAACTCATCCGGCGGTGCCAGAAACGCGGTGCAACTGCCGGCAGCAGAGCGATCGACGCCAGCACGCCGAGGAACGGTGCAGCCCAGATAAGTCCGTGCACCTGCCCGGCGCCGGCCGCGATCTCGCTCGGTTGCATGCAAATGACCCTGCAAGTAACGTCCGCCGCGCGCAACGGGGACCCCTGATTGATGGATATGACCGGCGAGCGGCGCATCCCGGCACCACGCAAGATGGTGTGGGACGCGCTGAATGATCCCGAAGTTCTGAAAACCTGCATTCCAGGTTGTGAGAAGCTGGAAGTCACCTCGCCACAGGACATGCAGGCCACGGCCGCGGTGCGAATCGGCCCGATCGCCGCCCGCTTCAACGGCAAGGTGCATCTTTCTGATATCGACGAGCCGAACGGCTACACGATCAGCGGAGAAGGGCAGGGGGGCGTCGCCGGGTTCGCGAAAGGCGGTGCCAAGGTACACCTCGCGGATGAAGACCCGGTGACCACTATTCTCACCTACGAAGTCCAGGCCCAGGTCGGCGGCAAGATCGCTCAGCTCGGCGCCCGGCTGATCGATTCCACGGCCAAGTCCCTGGCCGACACGTTCTTCAACAACATGACCAAGGAGCTGACGCTGAAAATGGGCCCGAGCCCCGAACGCGCCTTCCCTTCCGCCCCCTCGGCTGCTGCCATTCCGGTCAGCCCCGCCGCCGTCCCCCGCACCGCGGTCAACTGGTGGGCGATGATGCCGCGCGAGCCGATGGGCTACCCCTTGGCGGTTTGGATCGGCGGGATTCTGTGGATCCTCATTTTCTTCCTGATCATCGGACCCTTGCTATAGCCCACCATGCACGCCGCCGCTGATGGCTTGACCCGGGCGACGGGTGCACACACGTCCAGGCCTCGTCCCAGGCCGCCAGGCTCTGTACCCGATCCGGGCCCGCATCCAATAAGCAGCGATCCTGACAAGGCTGCCCCCCGCCGTTAACACTCACAACACGAAGGTGGTCGTGCCCGCGCTTCCCGGCTCTGTTCAAGACACCGCCCGTCTTCTCGCCGAGCACGGCTATATCGCCGACCGCGAACTGGCCACCACCGTGCATCTCGCACTCTCCATGCAGCGGCCCTTGTTCCTGGAAGGCGAGCCCGGTACCGGCAAGACCGAAATCGCCAAGGTGCTCGCAACCGGTCTCGGTCGCCGCCTGGTCCGGCTGCAATGCTACGATGGCATGGACCTCGCGGCCGCAGCTTACGAATGGGACCACGCCCGTCAGCTCATGGCGATCCGGCTGGCCGAAGCCGCCGGCCAGACCGACCGCGACCAGCTCGCCCGCGACATCTATACCCGCGAGTTCCTGCAGGCCCGCCCGCTGCTCTCCGCCATCGATCCCGACCAGCCGCCCGCCGTGCTGCTGATCGACGAGCTCGACCGCGCCGACGAACCATTCGAAGCCTTCCTGCTGGAGATGCTGGCCGACTTCCAGATCAGCGTCCCGGAATACGGCACCGTTCGCCCGCAGATCCGCCCCGTGGTCGTGCTCACCTCCAACCGTACGCGCGAGGTGCACGACGCGATCCGCCGCCGCTGCCTCTATCACTGGGTCGACTACCCGGACGCCGCCCGCGAGCGTGCCATCCTGCACGTGAAGGCGCCGGACGTGCCGGAACGGCTGGCAGCACAGGTCGTCGCCTTCGTGCAGCGGCTGCGAACCGAAGACCTGTTCAAGCTGCCCGGCGTCGCCGAGACGATCGACTGGGCAACCTCGCTGCGCTTTCTCAACCAGACCGAGCTGAAGCCCCAGGCGGTCGATGAAACCCTCGGGGTGCTGCTGAAATACCAGGACGACATCGCCAAGGTGCGCGGGGCGGAAGCCGCCCGCCTGGTCGATGAGGCGCGTCAGGCCGAGGCAGCCTAGGGTCGCCACAACGCGTCAAAAACCGGTTGCCTCTGTCTTCTGCGAGCATCCGGTGCCGACCGCCGGTGCGTACCTCGTCACGGCCTCCGGCCGACTCGTTGACCCGGCTCGGCAGCCAAAAGAAGGACCGGGTCGCGTTGTATAACAACTTATTTGTAGTTATATCCTGGCGATGACATTGTCCCGGTTCGAGTGGGACGAAGACAAAAATCAGGCCAATCGACGTAAGCATGATGTGGGCTTCGAAGAAGCTGCTCAGGTGTTCCTCGACCCGTTGCATCTGTCGGATCAGGATCGCATCGAAGGCGGCGAACAACGCTGGCGGACGTTCGGTCTGAGCGCTGGCCTTGTGTTGTTGATGGTCGCCCACACGACCGCTGAAGAGGATGTGGAGGGCGAAATCGTGGAAGTCATCCGCATCATCTCGGCACGACGCGCCAACCGGAAGGAGAGGCACCGCTATGAAAACGAAACTGGTTAGCTACACGCTGGAAACGTTGCCCCCTCTGACCGACAAGCAGCGCGCCAATCTCAAGGCCCTGGCGGCGCGGCCGGACAGCGAGATCAACTACAGCGGCATCCCGCCGATGACCGATGAGCAGCTCAAGAACGCCGTTCGGGGCCGCTTCTACAAACCGGTCAAACGGCAGATCACGGCGCGCGTGGATGCCGACGTGCTGGACTGGCTCAAGTCGCAGGGGAAGGGCTATCAATCCCGTATCAATGCTATCCTGCGGCGGGAAATGCTGGCGTCGCTCAAGGGATGAGCGCAACGCCTCCCTCCGCCCATCGTGGCGATGCGCTGCAGCGTGCGACGGCTTGGCTCATACTCCCACCGTCCATCCCGGCCGTCCGGCCCCATACAGGAGAGGCGCCACACTGCTATCATGGGGTGATAGCGTTCCGGAGGATACGCCTTGGGCCAGTTGCTGGTCAGAGGTCTCGATAACAGGCTCATCGACGTGCTCAACGAACGCGCCGCGCGCTATGACCGGTCCGTCGAGGCGGAGCATTGCCGATCCTCAGGTCGGTTCCCTTGCTGCCCCTGCGGCCTGAGCTCGCTCTCGATCTGTCGGGCGCCCAGCGAGTCACCGTTCATAATTTACTCCAAGTCACACTGGCTGAAGTGCGCGGCAGTTAGGCTCATCAGCGATCATCGCACGCTGCTGCGGAAGCTGGTGACGTATCCCGGATTCGCCCAGCGTGCGCTGCCGCTGGCAGACGTGGCGCCGCCATGAGCGCCGCGACGAGCGGCCTGATCGCCACCAACGTGATGCACTTCGCCCGCCTGTTGCGCCGCGCCGGCCTGCCGGTCGGTCCGGCGGAAGCCATCGCCGCGCAGCACGCCCTCACGCAGGTGGATATCGGCAACCGCACCGAAGCCCGCACCGCGCTGCGCACCACCATGATCCACCGCCACGAGCATCAGGACGTGTTCGATCACGCGTTCACTCTGTTCTGGCGCGATCCCGCTTTGGCCGAGCAAGCCGCCGCCATGGCGCTGCTGGAAGCGCAAAAGCAACAGAAGCCCGAACGCCCGCCGCCGGCTGCCCGCCGCGTCGCCGAGGCCATGGCCCCCCAACGCGAGTCCGCACGCCCCGACGAACCGCCGCCGCAACAGGACGTCGCCCTCACCGTCAGCGACCGCGAACGCCTGCAGCAGATGGATTTCGATGCGATGAGCGCCGCCGAGATCGCCGCGGCCAAGCGCGAAATCCGCCGCCTGACCTTGCCCCTCGATCTCCGCCGCACCCGCCGCGTACGGCCCGACCCGCTCGGCCCCGTCGCCGACCTGCGCCGCACCATCCGCGCCAGCCTGCGCAGCGGCGGCGAGATCACCCAGATCGCCCGTAGCCGGCGTGTCTCCCGCCCGCCACCGCTGGTCGTGCTGTGCGACATCTCCGGCTCCATGGGCCGCTACTCGCAGCTTCTGCTGCATTTCCTCCACGCGGTCACCAACGACCGCGACCGCGTCTCGGTGTTCCTGTTCGGCACCCGGCTGTCCAACGTCACCCGCCAGCTTCGCCACCGCGATCCGGAAGTCGCTTTCCAGCTCGTCGCCCACATGGTGCCCGATTGGTCCGGCGGCACCCGCATCGGCGAGGCGCTGGCCTGCTTCAACAAGGTCTGGGCGCGCCGTGTGCTCGGTCAGGGCGCGGTCGTGCTGCTGATCACCGACGGGCTGGACCGGGAAGGGGCCAAGGGCTTGGCCGAGAACATGGACCGGTTGCACCGCTCCTGCCGCCGCCTCATCTGGCTCAATCCGCTGTTGCGCTGGTCGGGGTTCGAACCGAAATCACAGGGCATCCGGGCGATGCTGCCGCATGTGGACGAATTTCGCCCGGTGCATAATCTGGCCAGCCTGCGCGCTTTGGTGGAGACTCTCTCCCGCCCGACCCCGCGCCGGCCGCCATTGGAAAGGACGCCGTCATGATCGAAGTCGAGGATGTGCTGACCCAGGCCGCCCAATGGCGCGCCGCCGGCGAGCAGGTCGCCCTCGCCACTGTCACCGAGACCTGGGGCAGTTCGCCCCGTCCCGCCGGCAGCCAGATGGTGGTGACCAAGTCCGGCAAGATGGCGGGCTCTGTCTCCGGCGGCTGCATCGAGGGCGCCGTCGCCGACGCCGCCATGCAGACCATTGCCTCCGGCACCCCACAACTTCTTGATTTCGGCGTCACCAACGAACGCGCCTGGGAAGTCGGCCTCGCCTGCGGCGGCAAGGTCAAAGTCTTCGTCGAGAAACTCGCATGAGCACCTCCGTACAACTTTACCTCTCCCGCTTGCGGGAGAGAGCCTGCCCCGGACTTGATCCGGGAGCCTGCCCCGGACTTGATCCGGGGTCGGTTCGCGCAGCGAACCGGGTGAGGGCCGGAGGGGCCCGATGACTCCCGCCCTCCTCGCCGCCCTCACCGCCGCGAAGGAAGCCAAGCGCCCGGTCGTCCTCGCCACTCGTCTCCCTGATGGCGCCCAGACCCTGCT
>DATDIC010000677.1:0-8366 GCA_036521275.1 Acetobacteraceae bacterium | reverse complement strand
CCGCCGTCAACCGTTTCGACCTCACACTTGGCGGCGCCCAGTCGCACCTGGATGCCCTCAGCCTCCAGGATGGATTTCACCGCATCTGAAATCTCCTGATCCTCGCGGCCGATCAACCGTGACCCCGCCTCAAACAGCGTGACCTCGGCGCCGAAGCGACGGAACATCTGGGCGAACTCCAGGCCGACATAGCTCCCGCCCAGCACCAGCAGGTGCGCCGGCACCGTCTCGATGTCCATGACAGTATCGCTGGTAAGCCAGTGCGCCTGGGCGAGCCCGGGGATATCGGGAAGGGTTGGCCGGCCACCGACATTGATGAACAATTGCGGCGCCTGTAGCTGGGCGCCGTTCACCTCGATGTCGCGCGGGCCGACGAAGTGCGCCTCCCCCTGGATCACGGTTATTCCCTCGGTCCCGCGCAAGGAGCGTTCCACCGATGTCCGGCTGGCGCCGGCAATGGCATCCTTCCTGGCGCGGATACGCTGCCAGTCGATACCGACCGGACCGCCGATGGTGACCCCGAACTCGGCGGCCCGGCGCGCCATGTGGGCGGCGTAGGCACTGGCCACCATCGCCTTGGTCGGAGTGCAGCCGGTGTTCACGCAGGTGCCGCCGAAGCGGCCGCGTTCGATAATCGCCACCTTCCTGCCGACGGCGGCGAGGCGCCGGGCGAGCGGCGGGCCGGCCTGACCGGTCCCGATCACGATCGCGTCGTAGCTGGTCATTCTGCCGTCTCCGCTTTGGTGCCCCGCAGGCGTAACACGAGTTGTTGCGTTGCGCCCGGGGTTGGTTGCAAGCTGGCAATCGTCGGGAGAAACAAAAAAGGAGGCGTCGCATGCTGCGCAAGTTTATGGACACTGAGGACCATAGCAACCAGATCGGTCCGTTCCTGCTCTCCGCTGTCGTCTCGGTGATCGTGGCCGTAATCGACATCCTATTGCTGCTTTGATCGCAGGCGCACGGCGGCGTGCGGGGGAGCTGCCGGTCACGTCCTGGCATAGGCGGCCAGGCGGGGCCCCGACCATCCTCGAGCAAAAGCCGGTTTATTCACGAAGTTGCCATCTGCCTGCCACCATGATCGCGTTTCACCATGTGATGGATCGGCAGAAGGAGGCATGGACGATGACGGAGACCGAGTACGCGACGAAACTCGACGAACTCGATCGTCTGTTGAACGACCCGGACGTGCCGATGGAACCCGAGAAAGTGTGGTGCTTGCTGGCCGAGATCGCCCAGCGGGATCTTGCCGCTGGCTCGAAAATGACCAGTTCGGCCTAGGCCGGACAGTCGGTTCGCGGCCCGTACGGAGACACTGGCGCAGACGGCATTAGTCGGAAGCCATCTTGTCGCGATACCCCGCTACCGCGTATCCTAGCCACTCTGCCGCTTTGCCGGCCAGCGCGAGTTCCTGCCGATTGAGGGACCGGCCCCTGGGCCCGCGATACGTATCCACGAGATTGGTTGCCGGGTCACTGAACGGCGTTGGGTTCCGGCGTTCGGCGAGCAGGCAAGTTTCGATAGCAGACCAGTCGGTCAATCCGAGAAAACCTCCGATCAGGGCACTGGTCGCTGCCGGTGCGGCAACCAGATCGTGATAGGCGAGTGTCAGATGACGATCGCCGTCCGTTTCGGCAAAGAATTCCACGATCTCGCTCACATACTGGCGCCACACCTGAACGCCGTCATCAACGGATGGCGTCCAGCCCTTTTGCACCAGCGAATGTGCCACCTGGAGCGGATCCCGATGGATATGGATGAATTTGGCGCGCGGCAACACTGTACGGATCAGTCGCAGGCACGAGCCTGATTGCGGCGAGCGCGGCTGCGAGCCCGTTCGCCCCGAGAGCACGCTGGGATCGCCGTAGGGGGGATGCTTGTCGCCCCAGATGGGCGCGTCGATCCCAAGCGAGTCACGGTAAAACCGTTCCACTATGCTGCCGGCGTGGCTGCACAGGAAATCGACGAACAGTTCACGAAAGTCACGACCGATCAGGTCCGGCCGCTTGCTGCGGACTTCGACCAGGTCCTTGAGCAGAACGAAGATACGGCTTTCGTTCGTAAGCTGGATGGCCGGATGCTGGTTCAGGATATGACACAGGAACGTGGTGCCGGATCGCGGCGCACCGATCACGAATAGCGGTTGAGATTCCACTCGTGCGGACCCTTGCCGTTTTCATGGTCCGTTTATGGGCGCGCGAGTCACATAATGCCATGGCGTGATCGGCTACGGATTGTAACATCAGGTTACGAAACCGTGATTGCAACCTGGAACGGACCGCAATTGCGGGTCTGTTCGTCAATTGGTCTCAATCCAATGAGTAACTGAATTCTCCATTCGCCGCCCCGACTTGCACGCGTGTCACTTCGTCGCCTTCCAGCATCCGTTCGAGGAACGCGCCGCTGATCGCCGGCAGCATCGTGTTGGTCAGAATTGCATCGATCATCCGCCCGCCGCTTTCTGGTTCGCTGCACCGGCTGGCGATCAGCTTCACCACGTCGTCGTCATAGGTGAAGGGCACCTTGTGCCGCTCGTTGATCCGCCGCGCAATGCGTCCGAGCTGCAGGCGGATGATATCGAGGATCACCGTATCACTCAGGGGGTAATACGGGATTGTGATGAGCCGTCCGAGCAGCGCCGGCGGGAACACTTTGAGCAGCGGCTCGCGCAGGGCCTTCGCCACTTCCTCGGGTTCCGGCATCAGCTCCGGGTCGCGGCACATCGACATGATCAGATCGGTGCCGACATTCGAGGTGAGCAGGATCAGCGTATTCTTGAAATCGATCAGCCGTCCTTCGCCATCTTCCATCACGCCTTTGTCGAACACCTGGAAGAAGATTTCATGCACATCCGAATGCGCCTTTTCCACCTCGTCCAGCAGCACCACCGAATAGGGTTTGCGGCGCACCGCTTCGGTCAGTACACCACCCTCGCCGTAGCCCACATATCCGGGGGGCGCGCCCTTCAAGGTTGAAACTGTGTGCGCCTCCTGGAATTCGCTCATGTTGATGGTGATCAGGTTCTGCTCGCCGCCATACAGCGATTCGGCCAGCGCCAGCGCGGTTTCCGTCTTGCCTACACCGGATGGGCCGCACAGCATGAACACGCCGATCGGCTTGGACGGATTGTCGAGCCCAGCGCGCGAGGTCTGTACGCGGCGGGCGATCATCTCCAGCGCGTGGCTTTGGCCGATTACACGCTGGCCGAGCGTTTCGGCCAGCTTCAGCACCGCAGCCACTTCGTTCTTCACCATCCGGCCGACCGGGATGCCGGTCCAGTCGCCCACCACCGCGGCCACCGCCTGCTCATCGACGCTGGGCAGGATCAGCGGCATCTCACCCTGGTGCGCGGCCAGTTCCGTCTGCAACGTGCGCAGTTCCGCCAGCATCGCGCCGCGATCCGCGAGCGGCGTGGCCTCGGCGCCATCCGCTGCGCCATCGCGCAGCCGGGCGCGCAGTGCCAGCACCTTGTCGACCAGTGCCTTCTCCGTTTCCCACCGATCTTCCAGGCCGGCGAGGCGCGTCGTCTCGGTTTCCAGAGTGGTACGCGCGGAGGTTTCGCGGGCTGCGGCGTCGATGCCGATGGCTGTTTCGCGCCCGATGATTTCCAGTTCGGTCTGCAACGCCTGGATACGCCGCCGGCAATCATCCACAGCCGGCGGCACGGCGTGCTGGCTCACCGCTACGCGTGCCGCGGCGGTATCCAGCAGGCTGACGGATTTGTCCGGCAACTGGCGCGCCGGGATGTAGCGATGCGACAGCCGCACCGCCGCTTCGATTGCCTCATCCAGGATGACGACGCGATGATGCTTTTCCAGTGGCGAAGCGATCCCCCGCATCATCAGGATGGCTTTCTCCTCCCCGGGCTCGTCCACCTGCACCACCTGGAAGCGGCGGGTAAGCGCCGGGTCTTTCTCGAAGTATTTCTTGTATTCGGCCCAGGTGGTGGCCGCGATCGTGCGCAACGTGCCGCGCGCCAGGGCCGGCTTCAGCAGGTTCGCGGCATCGCCCGTACCGGCCGCGCCGCCGGCGCCGATCAAGGTGTGTGCCTCGTCGATGAACAGGATGATCGGCTTGGACGAAGCCTGCACTTCCTCGATCACATGACGCAGGCGCTGCTCGAACTCTCCTTTCATGGAGGCGCCGGCTTGCAGCAGCCCAACATCCAGCGTGCGCAGGCTGACGTCCTTCAGCATCGGCGGCACGTCGCCCTGAGCGATGCGGAGCGCGAATCCCTCCACCACGGCGGTCTTGCCGACGCCGGCCTCACCGGTCAGGATCGGGTTGTTCTGTCGCCGGCGCATCAGCACGTCGACGACCTGGCGGATTTCGGAGTCGCGCCCGACGATCGGATCGATCTCCCCGTTGCGCGCCCGCTCGGTCAGGTCGACCGAGAATTGTTTCAATGCTTCCTGCTTGCCCATCGCCGCGGGCGCCATCGCGGACGAGGCTTCGCCGGGCGCACCCACCTGCGATCCGTCTGCCGGCGCCAGCCCCGACTCCGGTGAGCCGCCGAGAATTTTCCCGAACTCATCGCCGAGCGCTTCCGCCTTGACGCGCTCGAACTGCCGGCTGATCGCGTACAGCGCGTTGCGCAGCGTGGTGGTTTTCAGCGCGCCGAACAGCAGATGCCCGGTGCGCACCTGGGATTCGCCGAACATCAAGGTGCCGAACACCCAGCCGCGCTCGACCGCTTCCTCCACCTGCGGCGACAGGTCGGAGATGGATGTGGCGCCGCGCGGCAGCCGGTCCAGCGCGGTGGTGATGTCGGCCGCCAGCTTCGATGCGTCCAGCTCAAAATGCCGCACGATCCGATGCAGGTCGGAATCCTGGGTCTGCAATATCTGGTGCAACCAATGCACCAGCTCCACGTATGGGTTGCCGCGCAGCTTGCAGAACACGGTGGCACCCTCGATCGCCTTGTAGGCGAGCGGGTTGAGCTTGCCGAACAGGGCGGCGCGGCTGATTTCCGTCATGGAATGGTCTCCTCGGCAACCGTGGGGAGCGTGGCGTCGATCGAGCGTGCCATGCTGTCGGCGCTCGCATCAAGAAACAAGTCTGCTGCGTCGACGGTCTTGCGCCGCGGCATCAGCCAGGTGGTCCACCCGAGCCGACCCTGCCGTCCCAGGCGGGTCGGTGGCACCTCATCGCGTCGCAGGATCAGGTTCACGTCCCAGACCAGGGTGTCGCCGGCATAGTTGCGGACGATGGGGATCAGCCGGTGAAAGCTGGTTCCACCCGGCAGCAGGCGCAGATAGTCGGCCAGCGACAGCGGTCCGAACACGATGCGGAACTTATGCTGGCGGCTCCAGACACGCGCGCCGAGCAGAGCGGTGCCGCCCAGCGTCGCGGTTTCCTTCCGGTCGGCGAGGCGGGTCCAGTCGGTCCGCTGCAAGCTCAACCAGGCGCCGATGAAACATTCGATGCGCACCGGCATCTTGAAGAATTCCGACAGGATGGAGGCCAATCCTTCGGCATGCCGCGTCTGGCAAGAGAGATGGCCGGCGAAGTGCAGTTTTGTCAGGTCGGGCATCGCATCGCGGTTGCGCAGACTCTCCATTCCCAGCCCGATCAGCGCGCCGGTGTACAGGGCGAACCGATCGTCCTCCGGCCGGTCGAAGCTGATGGTCGGCCGCGAGTTCGCCCAGGCGCGATAGAACAGCGACAGCGCGCGATGATGGAAAATGTCGGCGAAGCGCTGCAAGCTCGGGTCGCGGTGGTTGCGTGACCGGTCGCGGGCATATTCCGTCAGGTGCAGCGGCAGCGGTCCGTCGGGGCCGAACAGGCCGAAGAAATGCACCAACAACCGGGCGGCATGGTCGGATTCCGCCGGTTCCCAGCGGGCCAGCGCGGCGGGGGCGAACGTGACTGAAGGCTCCTGCCCTAGCCGCACCGGGTCCTGGGCCGGACGCACACTGCGCCCGAAGCGGGGCCGGTCGCGGAAATGCGCCTCCAGCCGGCGCATCGCCTGGTAGAAACCATATTCCCAGGGTGCGGCTGCCAGCCGTGCCAGCATGCCGTCGTCGCTGGTCGGTAGCCCGACGGCAGACGCCGCCCGCGGCTGCTCGAGCGACGGGGCAGGCGCGTCCTCGGGGGGATCGCGCTCTAGAGTACCGGACGCTGACCGATCCGCATCGGCCATCGCATCACCTCGCCCCGCTCGGGGCTTTTCAGTACCGTCTCGGTAAACGCATTGATGGAGACATATTTCGCCAGAAACCGGTCGAGCACGCCGGCCATCACGATGCCGCCGGCGCCGCCGAACGGCGCTTCGTCGATGGTGAGCGTGATCTCCAGCCCACGCCCGGCGGCAACCGGACCGGCACCGGGAATGCGGCGGACGATCGGGTGGCACTCCACCGAGGTGAGCGCCTCCAACTGGCGGGCTGCCAGTGAGGTGGATGTCGGCACATAGAGCCGCAACAGCTCGCGCAGCGCGGCCGCCCCGTGCAGCCTATCCGTATCGAGCAGGCTGAGATAATTCAGGCCGAGATGGCTGAGGAAGCGCCACGCATACTCGCCATCGGTGCGGCAGGAGCGGGGAGGGGTTGGACCGACCAGGCAGCGGATCGATGCCACCGGGGCGCTGACCGTAATCGTCAGGTCGGTGTGCTGCTTGCCGAGCGGCATCGACATCGGCAGGTCACGGTTGGTGCAGAGCAGATCAAGTCCGAGCTGGCGCAACCCGTGGCGAAACGGCGCTGCCTCTGGATCCACCAGGGAAATGAATACCTCGTGGCCGAGATAGCTGGATCGCGGTCCACGCTGGCGCGCCCGCGACGAAAGCTGACGCGGTTCGCGGCGCAGCAGGTAATAGGATCGGTGGTCGGGGTTCCGGCTGAGGTCGTTGGCAGCATAAAAGGGCAGGAACGGCTGCGGCGCGCCGCCATCCGCGGCATAGCCCTCGACCGCGAGGATGCTGAAAATCTCGAAGTCGAGCGGGCGCATCCGGTCAGGGACGACATGTTGCTCTACTTCGCGCTCGGACAGGTTGACGCGGTCGCTGCGGCGCGGGAACAGGTTGATCGCCGGGGTGCAGAACAGCGCCAGATGATCGGGCCCGAAACCTGAGGCCAGGACTGGTTCGCTGCGGTCGAGCAGCAGGATGATCTCCAATTCCTTCCCGGCGCAGCGGCCGACCGCGCGGTCTATGTCGCGAAGTTCCACGAACAGGAACCGTTCCGGCATAGCGTAATATTCCTGCAGCAGGCGGTACCCGTCGAACGATTCCGGGGCACGCGGCAGCAGGGCTTCTTCAGGTTCGGCGCCCACCGCCCGCAACGAATTGGGCGGCAGCCGTTCCTGCCAGGGCAGGGGCCGTTCCGTGGGGCGGACGTAAATGGCAGAGAGGTTGGCGAGAAACTGCTCGTAAAGGCGCACGCGTGCGCCCTCTGGACCGGACAGGAACAGCGGCAGCTTTTCCAGTTCGATCTTGGCGAACGGCGCCTCGCCGAGCGCTTTCAGGCGCAACCGGATCGCTGCCTTCACGTTGCGCTGTTCCGGCAGGCCGAGCGCCGCCACCGCCGCCGGCGATCCGATATATTCCGCGTCGGTCAGCTCGATCGGCAGCAGTTGCACCGGGTGCGCCGTGCGGAATTCGCAATTGGTCTGGTCCTCGGTGCCCAGAAGGCTATGCAGCTCGGTGTTGCGCGGCAGCAGCACGCCTTGCGGTGTGCCGCGCAGCGTCTGCTCCGGGCGGAACTGCACTACTGTCATGGATGGCGTGGGCGCCAGATAGTGCGGATAGACGATTTGCAAAAGCGATTGCGTGAAGGTGGGAAACTCAGCTTCCAGCTTGAGCTGGATACGCGCGGCGAGGAGCGCAAATCCCTCCAGCAGCCGCTCTACGTATGGGTCGGCGACGTCGAAGCTGGCAAGATTGAGCCGGGCCGCGATCTTGGGGAATTCGCGCGCAAATTCCTGACCGACCTCACGCACGAATGTCAGTTCGGATTCGTAAAGGCGGAGCAGCCGCGGGTCCATCAACCGCGCATCCGGATATCGGTCACCACCGCGAGGCGCGTTTCAAGTTCGATCGAGGTCTCCAGGAAAAGCTGCTCCGGAACGGGTTGCGCCCAGAGCTCACCCTCGATCTCGAACACCAGGGATGGCGTGGCTTCGTCCTCTGCATCGCGACGCAGCCGGACGACCAGGCTTTCGGGTCGGATGCGCGGTTCGAAGGCGCGGATCGCGTCGGCCACGCTGGTTTCCAGCGTCTTGAGACGATTGGACGAGCTGACGAGACCGGCAAGACCGGGAATGCCGTAATTGATCGTCGACTTGGAGGCGAGCGGAGTTCCGACAAGATCTTCGGTCGCGCCCAGGTTGGTGGTGTTGAGCAGCCATGCCAGATCCCGCAGCACGGCGCG
>DATDIC010000676.1:0-2642 GCA_036521275.1 Acetobacteraceae bacterium | reverse complement strand
CATCGGGGAGCGATGGGGTGGCTGACCGGTCGGTCGGGCGCTGCGCTTAGGCTCGCCGCGTACGGCGCAGAGCGCCCAGGCCCAGAAACGCGCTCCCGAGCAAGGCGAGTGTCGCCGGCTCGGGAATCTGCTGGGTGAGGCCCAGGGCCTGCAAATCGCTGATCACGTTGGTGGGCGAGTCGCCGTTGATATCGGTGTTGAGCTGGGTTAAGGCCGGATCGGGGATGTCGTCACCCCATGGCAGCGTGATCTGGGCACCTCCGCCCGCGATGCCGTTGAGCTGCATGACGTCGGTGGCGGTGAGGTTGGTGAGACCGCCAATCGCCTGGGCCTGCGGCCCATAGGCCTGCGCGAACGGCGTGCAGGCCGTGAGGCCACGGCCGCCGCCAACGGCACGCCCGTTGACGTATGGCGTCATGATGGCACCATCCCCTGCGAGAAATCCTATGCCGTTGCACGCGCCGATGTTGAACGCGCCGAACGACCCGATTCCTCCCAGCGTTTGGTAGTTCTGCGTGATCGCGGAGCTGAGGAAGAAGCCGCCGCCAGCACCACTCTGTGTGCCGACCCCGTAGGCGTACAGGTAGATGAAGTTGGCCGCGCCGATCCGGACGTCGGCGACCACGGCAGTCCCGGTCAGGGTGGCGTTGCCGTCAAAGAACAGGAACGGCAGCACCGCGTAGCGGTTGAACAGGAGAATGCCCACTCCGTTGGAGCGGATACCGCCGTCATTGGCACAAGGGCCCGCGAAGCAGGTCACCGCAGCCGTCATCGTGGTCGCGTGGGCCTGTTGTCCCTTGTAGGGAGTCAACCAAGCTGCGGCGAGAAGCAGCAGTCCGAACAGTAACTTTCTGGCAGTCATAGATCGCCTCCTGTGCCGCTGTCGCGGCGGATTTTTTCGATCTTTCCCGTGGGCGGCTGCCCGCATCCCCCTGCCGTTTTGTCAGCCACCCTCGCCACAGTTGGGTCAATCCAAGCGTAAACCACCATGGCGTTCCATGGATTGGAAACCACACGTCGACCGCGAGTGGCCGGCCAGCTTGAACGCAATCCTGGCCTTCCGCTGACGAATTCGCCTGGCCCCAGTCACGGCGGGTTTTCTTGGCGCATTCGCACTTATTCTCGCAGCAATCCCTGGAAGCAATCGCCATGCCAACATCTAATCATTTGATAAGTCGCATATAGCAGCGTAATCTTATTGCGTAGTGTAAAGATCTCAGACATTTGAGCGCCGATTCCCAGCGATCCGGCACGGACGCAACGCCGGATGGCTTCGAACACAAGCGTGTGCGGCTGCTCAAGGAGGGTGATAGCGCTCCCACCATGGTGCCGTGTGCATCCTGTCTGCCACAAGGTGTAAAATTTTCCGACTCCGAGGGTCGGCCGTGAACCGGTTCACCCCATGGGGCCGTGCCCGCGCACGCGATCCGCGGAGTCACCCCGCCGGCGTCCACCACTGTCGCCGCAGCCCGCATCGGGCCTATCTCTCCGCCATGGAACCGCTCGCGCTCTACATCCATTGGCCGTTCTGCCTGGCCAAGTGTCCTTACTGCGACTTCAACTCGCATGTGCGGGATCGCATCCCGCAGGCGCGATTCCGCGCCGCATTGCGCCGTGAACTGACCTGGGAGGCGGACCGTCTCGGCCGCCGGCCTCTGAGTTCGATCTTCTTTGGCGGCGGCACGCCGAGCCTGATGCAGCCCGATACCGTCGCCGCGCTGATCGACGATGCGCGCATTCACTTCGACGCCGCCCCTGACCTGGAGATCACCCTGGAAGCCAACCCGACCAGCGTCGAGGCCGGCTTGCTCACCGCCTTCCGCGCTGCCGGGGTGAACCGGCTCTCGCTCGGCGTGCAGAGCCTCGATGCGGATGCGCTGCGCATGCTGGGGCGGCAGCACTCGGTGGGACAGGCGCGCGCGGCGCTGGAGACCGGGCGGGCGGTATTCCCGCGGCTGTCCTTCGACCTGATCTACGCGCGCCCCGGCCAGGACCTCGCGGCCTGGCGGGCCGAGTTGCGCGCGGCGCTGGCGCTGGCGGCGGATCATCTGTCGCTCTACCAGCTCACCATCGAGCCGGGCACCGCCTTCGCCACCAGGCACGCGCGTGGCGAGATCATGCTGCCGGACGGCGATGCCGCCGCCGCTTTGTATGAGGCGACCGCCGAAGAAGCGGCGCGTTTCGGATTGCACGCTTACGAGGTTTCCAACTACGCGCGGCCCGGGGCGGAGAGCCGGCACAATCTGGCCTATTGGCGTTACGCCGATTACGCCGGCATCGGCCCGGGGGCACATGGCCGGATCACCCTCGGCGGCGGCCTGCTGGCGACACGACGCCACCGGGCGCCCGAGATCTGGGCCGAGCGCGTGGAGGCGAACGGGCACGGGACAGTTGAGCAAGCGGCGCTGGGTATAGCGGACAGAGCGCGCGAGATGCTGCTGATGGGACTGCGGCTGACCGAGGGCATCGACGCCGAACGCTTCGCCGCGCGCACCGGGATGGCGCTGGAGGCCGCATTGGAACCCGGCGTGCTGGACCAGGCGCTGGCGGAATCCTACCTGGAGTGGCAAGGCGGAAAGCTGGTCGCGCTGCCGGCGGGCCGCCTGCGGCTGGACGCCTTGCTGCCGGCCCTGGTGCGGTAG
>DATDIC010000675.1:0-2522 GCA_036521275.1 Acetobacteraceae bacterium | reverse complement strand
CATGAAAGCCGACCCGGCGATCAACATTTCGCCCGAGGTCGCCGCGCTGCTGCGGCCCACCCATGACTGCCCGAAGGCCGCGCTGGATATCCGCGAGAAGATCTGGACGCGCTTGCTGCGCTGACGGAATGGACTACGTCGATAGCTACTACGCCCGGACGCTGTCGGAGCGGAGCCAGTATCCGTCGCTCGACGGCGATCTGGCGGTGGAGACGCTGGTCATCGGCGGCGGGCTGGCGGGTTGTGCGACCGCGCTCGATCTTGCCGAGCGCGGCCGTTCGGTCGCGCTGATCGAAGCGAACCGGATCGGCTGGGGGGCGTCCGGCCGCAACGTGGGCTTCGCCTCGGAGGGTTTTCCCAAGGGGTATGAGTTGCTGGTGAAGCGTGTCGGACGCGAGCGCGCGCGGGAAATACAGAAGGTGGCGCAGCTCGGGCTTCGTTTGGTGCGGCAACGCATTGCCGAATACGCGATCGACTGCGGCCCGAACCAGGAGGGCGCGCTTCGCTGCAATATTGCCGGGCATGGCGATGATCTGCCGAAATTCCGCGACTTCATGGCGGAGAATTTCGGGGTCCAGTTCGAGTACTGGCCGCGCGAGCGGGTGCGGGAGGCACTGTCGACGGAGCGGTATACGGACGCGCTGTTTGTGCCGACCACGATGGCGGTGCATCCGCTGAACCTTAATCTTGGTCTTGCGCGGGCCTGTGTGGAACGCGGTGGACAGATCTTCCAGGAAACCCGGGCGCGCGGGATTGCCGCATGCGCCGACCGGCATGAGGTGCGTACCGCAAGTGGACGCATCCGTGCCGAACAGATTGTCATCACCTGCGGCGGCTATATCGACGGGCTGGAACGGTCGTTGTCTTGGGCGACCATCCCGATTGCAACGTTCGTCATGGCGACGGAGCCGCTCGGCGCGCATCTGCGCGACGCGATTCGCGTGCCGTACGCGATCTTCGATAACCAGACGGCGACGAATTATTATCGTCCGCTGGCCGACACGCGGGTTCTTTGGGGTGGTCGCGTGCTGGTCTGGGAGCTGTCGCCGGCGAAGATTGCGGCGCTTCTGAAGCGGGACATGGTGCAATTTTATCCGGCGCTGAAGGATGCGAAGGTGGAGGTTGCGTGGGGCGGGATGATGCCGATGACGCGGCATCGCATCCCGGTGATCGGCCAGGTGGCGCCGAATGTCTGGTATGCGACCGGGTTTGGCGGCCTGGGTGTGACGCTGACATCCGCGTTCGGCCGATTGATTGCGGAGGCAATCACCGAGGGCGACGATCGCTGGCGGCTGTTTGGGGACGGATTGCCGTTTGCCGCCGGCAAGTTCGGACGCATTCCGGCGCAACTGGTTTACTGGTCGCACCAGTTTCGCGCGGGTTGATCCGGCGCCTGGTTCTTGCCGGCGGTTGGACAAAGCAGGCTACCGATGGGTATCGTGCCTGACAGCGTCGACGGAGGGAGAGCGGATGGCGGCGAGCGCGGCCTGGAAGGAGACGGCGATCGAGGTTGCCGGAAGCCGGATGCATCTGCTGCGGGCGGGGCAGGGCCAGCGGCTGCTGGTGCTGCACCATGATATCGGCACGCTCGACCGGTTGCCGTTCTATGACCGGCTGGCGGAGCAGTTCGATGTGCTGCTGCCGCATCATCCCGGCTGGGGCCGCTCGGAACGGCCTGCCTGGCTGCGCAGCGTGCGCGACGTCGCGGCGATGCATCAATGGCTGCTGGCCGAACTGGACGTGACGGATTGCGCGCTGCTGGGGCTGGGGTTCGGCGGGTGGATCGCGGCCGAGATGGCGAGCCTGTCGCCGCGACAGTTCCGTGGGCTGGTGCTGGTGGGCGCGCATGGCGTGAAGCCGCCGCAGGGCGACATACTGGACCAGGCGATCGTCAGCTATGTCGCGTATCCGCAGGCGGGCTTCCACGACCAGGAGGCGTTCCACCGGGTTTATGGCGATGTGTCCACCGATCAGCTCGAACAATGGGATATCGCCCGCGAGATGTGCTTCCGGGTGGCGTGGAAGCCTTACATGTACAGCCAGACCCTGCCGCATTTGCTGGGCGGGGTGCGATCGCCGGGGCTGGTGGTGTGGGGCGATGAGGATCGTATCGTGCCGCGAAGTGCGGCCGATGTTTATGTGAATGCGCTGCGCCAGGCTCGGCTGGAGATTGTGCCGGGCTGCGGGCATTTCGTGGATATGGAGAAGCCCGACGCGCTGGCGAAGCTTGTCGTATCATTCGTGACCGCGAACTGACGGTCGCACCGACCGACGGAGCATACCATGCACCTGATGTATTTCACCGAGCAGCCGATGTCGGCGTACGATGCGAAGGAGGGGCTGGATTACGGCGCCACGGCGCTGACCTTCTCCAACAAGCATTTCGATCCGGTGGCCGGCAGCCGGTTGTACAACCAGTATATCGAGGACTATATCTACGCCGAGGAGTGCGGCGCCGATGGTATCATGCTGAACGAGCACCATAATGCGCCGTTCTGCATGCAGGCGAAGTGCAACGTGTT
>DATDIC010000674.1:0-3856 GCA_036521275.1 Acetobacteraceae bacterium | reverse complement strand
GGCGGCTTCATCGAACGGAGCGTCGATATACTGCTCGCGAGACAGCAGGCTGCTGGTTGCAAATGCCTCCTTGTGGGGGAGCAGCGGACCGCGGTGCGAGCCGGGGATGCCGCGGATGCAGCCGTTGCCGGCGCGCGCCGGCGACAGTGCGAGGGCGACGATGACGACGATCGGTTTGACGTCGGCGTAGGCAGTGTCCTGGTGCCAGCCGGCGAAGGTCTTGCCGTCTGCCTGCTTTGCACGCAGCGAGGTGCCCCAGCAGAGGATGTCGGGTCCGATGAGGTCTTCGGTGGCGTCGAGGATTCCGGGTTCGCGGATCATCTCATCGACCCAGGGACAGATCATGTGGGCCTTCTGGTCGAGCTTGATGCGGTGTTCGGGGTAGGCCGATTCGAACGCTTCCAGGCGCCGGCGGTAGTAGAGGGCGCGTTCCGTGGGGATGGCGCGGACGGGGGAAACGAAACCGTCGTGGTGGAAGGCGTCGATCTGAGCGGGTGAAAGGATTTTCGGCATGGCTCGGGCCTGCGGCAAGCGGCCGGTAATGTGGCCGGGTTTGTCGGGGGGATCAATGGTGGGCGCGGGTGGGTGCTGAGGTCTCGGCGGGCGGAGACGTGGATGGCCGGCCTTCGCCGGCCATGACGGGAAAGCGGTCGGCCATGACGGAGAAGGCCGGTCAAACCGAATAGTTTCGGTTCACCAAACCCGGATTGCACCGGCGGCGCGGAGGATGTCGCGGGCGCGGGTTTGCCGGTCGGGGGTGGGGGCGCGCACCGACAGGACCAATTTTCCCGCGGCGATCTTGCGGTCGCGGTCGGCCTGTTCCTCGTTGCTGAAGGCGCGGCTGATTGCGTTGGCGGCGGCGCCGACGGCTAGCCCGGAGCCGATGGCGGCGCCGGCGACTACGGCGGCGGCCCCGCCGGTTGCCGCTGCGGCAGTGGCCGCGATCATCGCCGCGGCGGCCCCGCCGACGCCGCTGTGCATGACGCGGGCCTGCTGTGCTTCGACGTCGGTGTCGGGTTCCTTGGCGCCCGCTTCCGGGGTTGCGCGGTCGGGCGGCGGGTCGATTTCGGGCAGGCTGAGCTCGGCACGATCGAAGCCGGCGGTTTCGAGTTCCTTGATGGCGGCGTCGAGTGATTCGCCGGTCGGCATCACGGCGAACACGGCGGGTGCCGTTGCGTCGGGCGGGATGGCGGCGGTGGTCGCTGTATCGCGGTCTCGATCCATGGCGGCGTTCCTTCAATGCCATGGGGAAAACGCCGGGCGGGGGAAATTGTTGCGAAGCGGCGGGTGGTGGATCGCGGGGGAGTGCCGGGGCGATGGAGCGCGGATCTTGAGGGTTTACGTCTGAGCGGGCGGGAAGGCGGTCTCCATGGCGCGGCGGTAGGCGTAAGCGGGGTCGGATTCGTCGATCCGCACGTCGGACCAGGTGATGCAGGCGCCGGCGGGAATGTCGTGGAGCAGGGGGACGCGGTTCGCCAGGCCGATCGGCAGGCCGCCGATCTGCAGGCTGCGGGCGGCCGGTAGCAGGCGGCCCCAGACGCAGGAGCCCCCTTCCCCATCGAGGATGTCGCCGGCCCGGAGGGGGCGCTTGGCGGTGGCGACCACGTCGGCTCGGAAGCCGGTGGCGGCGCCGGTGGGTTCCTTGCGGAGCGCGGCGGAGAGGATCGAGACGTTCAGTTCCAGCCCGATCAGGTGGAATGGGCGGTAGAGGGCGGAGACGCGGCCCGATGCGTCGGTGACGACGCCGTATTCGCGGAAGCAGCGGGCGGCATAGTCGGTGGGGGCTTCGAAGACGACGAACACGCCCCAGCGCAGGTCGTTGTCCACCGGCCGGCCGTCGCGATGCAGGCTGGAGATGACTTCGACCTGGCCCGCATGGTGGAGGCTGTCGTTGCCGGGGCGGAGCTGCTCGGCCAGCTCGTGCGTGCCGACGGGAGGAAAGCGCAGGCCATCGGGGGCGGGGAGCAGGCCGGTGGCGTTGGCGACGGCGGCCATCTCGATGGCGGATTTCGTGCCGTCGAGGAAGGAGTTGAACATCTGCGGATTCATCCCGCCCTGCCGGGCCTGCTCCGGCGTGAGGCCGTAATAGCCCCATACCGTTTCGGGGATGGAGGCGTGGTATTCGGGCAGGTACTTGGTGCCCTTGCCGGCGGCGAGCACGCGGAAGCCGCAGGCGCGGGCCCAATCGACCAGCTCGCAGATCAGCGCCGGCTGGTCGCCATACGCCAGCGAATAGACCAGGCCCGCGCTCGCCGCCTGCTTTGCCAGCAATGGGCCGGCGAGTACGTCGGCTTCTACGTTCACCATGACGATGTGCTTGCCCTCGGCGATGGCGCGGCGGGCGTGGGCGATGCCGGCGGGGGCGTGGCCGGTGGCTTCGACGATGACATCCACCGGGGAGGCGATGGCGGCGGCGGCGTCGTCGGTGAAGCTGGTGCCTGCGATGCGGTCGGCGGACCAGCCGACGCGCTGGCAGGCCTGGCGGGCGCGCTGCGGGTCGAGGTCGGCGATGATGGTGACGTGCAGGCCGGGCGTGGAGGGTATTTGCGCCAGGAACATGGAGCCGAACTTGCCGGCGCCGATCAGCGCGACGCGGACCGGGTGGCCCTGCGCGAGGCGGCGCTGCAGCAGCGCGTGAAGGTTCATGTGGCGCCCTTCCCTGTGCGGCGGTTTCGTGGCCCCATTGGTAGGCGATCCGGCGGAACGACAGAAGGAGGAAGGGGCGATGGAGGTCGAGTGGCGCAATCTGCGCGCCGATCAGTTGCGCGAGCGCACCGCGGCGATGGTGATCGTTCCGGTGGCGTCGCTGGAGCAGCACGGGCCGCATATGGCGGTGGAGGTGGACAGCCGGCTGGGCGAGGCGGTGGCGCTGCGGACGGCGCGCAAGGTGGTGGCTCGCGGCGAGGATGCGCTGGTGCTGCCGGTGGTGTGGACCGGATTGTCCGAGCATCACATGAGCTTCGGCGGGACGATCACGCTGGACCTGGCGGGGTTCGGCGCGGTGATCGAGGGGATCTGCCGGTCGCTGGTGCGACATGGGTTCCGGCGGATCGTGCTGCTGAACGCACATGGCGGGAATGAGAATGCGCTGCGCAACATCACCGACGAGCTGACGCCGAAGCTGGGCGTGCCGATCGTGCAGTTCACTTACTGGTACGCGGCGGCGCCGGTGATTGCCGAGCTGCTGGAGACGCAGACGGCGTTGCAACATGCGTGCGAGGCGGAGACGTCGATGATGATGGCGCTGCGGCCGGAGTTGGTTGCGAAGGAAAGGATACCGCTGGCGAAGAGCAATCGGTCGGCGAACCCCGAGCCGGCGGTGTATCGGTGGCGGACGATCGCGTCGCGCTCGGCTTCTGGCGTGCTGGGCAATCCGGAGGCGGCAAGCGCGGAAAAGGGCGAGCGGTTGCTGGAGGCGATTTCGGATCGGCTGGCGGAGAAGCTGTGCAACAGGGATTTGTGGGAGCTGCCGTGGCAGGCGGAGCAGGCATGATCGCGTTGCGGGTGAATGGACGGGAGGTCGGCGTGGCGGCGGCGGAGACGACGCCGCTGCTGGATGTGCTGCGCAACGAGCTGGGGCTGAAAGGGACGCGGTACGGCTGCGGGCTGGAGCAGTGCGGTAGCTGCATGGTGCTGGTGGATGGCGAGCCGGTTTATGCGTGCTCGCGGGAGGTGGGGAGTGTGGCGGGTCGGCGGGTAGTGACGGTGGAGGGGTTGGCGGGACATGAGCTGGTGCAGGCGTTTGTGGAGGAGCAGGCGGGGCAGTGCGGGTATTGTTTGTCCGGAATACTGATCAGCGCGAAGGCGCTGCTGGATCGCAATGCATCGCCGGACCGGGGGGAGATTGTGGCGGCGC
>DATDIC010000673.1:0-4093 GCA_036521275.1 Acetobacteraceae bacterium | reverse complement strand
CGGATTTCGGGCGCGCGCCGGTGCCGCCGGAGTTGAAGGTGATGATCTCGAAATCGTCCACCACGGGGCGGTTGCTCCGCGCCTGACCGGATACCGCGCCGCCCCCACGCAACGGGGGATTCCACAGTGCCGAGGCGCCCTCGGCGGTGACCCGATCCGGCACCGCCTGGTGCAGGCAGCCCATCATCAGGTCGGGCAGCAAATGCCCGACGACGTGACGGACCGAGACGGCATAGGGGCGCGGGGCGTTGAGAATGCAGCCCTGCGGGATCGTCATGTGGAAGGGCGACAGGCTCGCCCAGTTGTTCGGCACGTCGGGCGCCACGACACATTTGATGCCGAAGCACGAATAGGCGCGGCAATAGGCCGGTGGGACGTTGATGCCGCGGTTCGACAGGCCGGACGTGCCGGCGAAATCCACCTCGATCGTGATCTCGTTGATCGTCATGGCGGCGGCGAGGCGCACCGGGTCGTCGTAGCCGTCTGAATAGATCTCCGCGCTGAACACGCCCTTTGGCAGCCGCGCGATCTCGGCGAGCGTGGCCGCGAGCGAGCTGTCGAAGATGAATGTCGCGAGGGTGTCGAGGCGGTCGATCGCAAACTCGTCCATCATCTCGGCGAGCCGGCGCGCGCCCGCGTCGTTGCAGGCGCACAGCGAATAGATGTCGCCCTCAAGCTCCACCGGCAGGCGCGATCCGGCGCGGATGAAATCGAAGAAGGTTTCGTTTGCGCGGCCCTGTTCGAAGCAGCGGATGATGGGGATGTAGATGCCTTCCTCGAACACCGAGCGGCCTTCGGGCCCCATGCCGAGGCCGCCGACATCGATCACGTGCGCCGTGTTGGCGAACAGCGCGACCACGCGGCCGTCGCGGAATGCCGGCGTCACCACGGTCAGATCGTGCAGGTGACCGGTGCCCAACCACGGATCGTTGGTGATGTAATGGTCACCGGGCCGCATCACTTCGGCCGGGAATTTGCGCAGGAAGTGACCGACGCTTTCGGCCATGGAATTCACATGGCCGGGCGTGCCGGTCACCGCCTGCGCCATCATGCGTGCTTGCAGATCGAAGATGCCGGCGGAGAGATCGCCGGCCTCGCGGACGGTGGTGGAGAAGGCGGTGCGGATCATCGTCTGCGCCTGCTCCTCGACCACGGCGATCAGGCGATTCCACATGATCTGCCGCTGGATTTGCGCGAGCGCGGCGGTTTCCTTCGACATGATGTCATCCATCCAAACGTGTCAGTTCGATATAGCCGAACTCGTTGAGCTGCGCCGACCAGCCGGGTCCGACAAGCGTGGAGGTTTCGTCTTCGGCGATGATGGCCGGGGCGGTGATGCGCGTGCCGGGGCGCAGCGCGGTCCGGTCGTGGACTGCCCAGTCGGCGATTTCGCCGGAGAGGGTGTCGCGGACGGATTGGTGGCGCGGGGCGTCACCCTCACCCGGATCGCTGCGCGATCCGACCCCCGATCGGGTCGGGGGCAGGCTCTCTCCCGCAAGCGGGAGAGGTGCGTGGGTGGCGTTGGGGACTGTGCTTACGTTGACGGCGAAGCTCATGATCTCCACGTCCGAGCCGGGGACCGGCCGGTCGTAGAAGCGGGTGTACTCGACATCGTAACGTCCCCGCAGTGCGGGGATGGCTTCGGCAGTCAATCGATGCGCCGGCAACGGCACCGGGATTTCGTGGCCCTGGCCGACATAGCGCATATAGGCCAGGCGCGATTCGGTGGCGGGCGCGCCGAAGCTGCCTTGGTCCACCACCCTTCGCGCTTCGGCGGCCATGTCTTCCAGCAGCGCGTTCACCGCGGCGACGTCGAAGCTGGAGAAGCGCTGATAGAGGCTGCGCACCACCTCGTAGCCGACCGGCGCGCGAAGAAACCCGATGGCACTGCCGACGCCGGCGCCGGACGGCACCAGCACCCGGGAGATGCCGAGCTTTTCCGCCACCCGGCAGGCATGCACCGGGCCGCCGCCGCCGAACGCGATCAAGGTGCGGCCGCCGAACGTCTTGCCGGACTCGATGGCGTGGACGCGGGCCGCATTGGCCATGTTCTCGTCCACCATCTCGATCACGCCCAGCGCGGCCATTTCCGGCGACAGTGCCAGCCGGACGCCCACTTCGGTGGCCATGGCATCGCGGGCGGCGGCGGTGTCCAGGTGCATGGTGCCGCCGGCAAAGCGGGCCGGGTCATAGCGGCCGAGCAGCAGGTTGGCGTCGGTGATCGCCGGCAGATGTCCGCCGCGGCCGTAGCAGGCCGGGCCGGGATCCGCCCCGGCGCTTTGCGGCCCGACCCCGATCCGGCCCATGCTGTCCACATGTGCCAGGCTGCCGCCGCCGGCGCCGATCTCCACCATCTCGATCACCGGGATGCGCAGCGGCAGTCCGGAACCTTTCTTGAACCGGCCGACGCGCGCGATTTCGAACGTGCGGGACGTTTGCGGCTGGCCGTCATCGATCAGGCAGATCTTGGCGGTCGTGCCGCCCATGTCGAAGGACAGCACGCTGGGCAGCTTGCACTGGCGCGCGATATGGGCGGAAAAGATCGCGCCACCGGCCGGGCCGCTTTCGACCAGGCGGATCGGAAAACGGCAGGCTGTTTCGATCGTGGTCAGGCCGCCGCCGGACAGCATAAGGAAGATCGGCGCGGCGACGCCGGTCTGCCGCAGTTCCGTTTCCAAGCGGCGCAGATAGCGGGTCATCAGCGGCTGCACGTAGGCGTTCGCCGCGGTGGTGGAGAACCGCTCCCACTCGCGCATTTCCGGCGACACTTCGCAGGAGAGGGACACCGGAAGGTCGGGCAGCTCCTGCGCCAATATGTCGCGCGCGCGCAGCTCGTGGGCCGGGTTGACGAAGGCGTGCAGGAATCCGATCGCGACGCTTTCCACCTGCTGTTCGCGCAGCCGCGGCAGCAGGGCGCGCAGGGCTGACTCGTCCAGCGGAAGCAGCACATTGCCTTCATTGTCCAGCCGTTCCGGCACCGGCAGGCGCAGATACCGGGGGACCAGCGGCTCCGGCAGGCGGATGTTCAGGTCGTACTGGTCGTATCGGCTCTCGGTGCCCATCGCCAGCACGTCGCGGAAGCCCTGGGTGGTGAGCAGCGCGGTGCGGGCGCCCTTGCGCTCGATGATCGCGTTGGTTGCCAGCGTGGTGCCGTGGATCACCAGGGCGATGTCGGACGGCGCCAGCCGAGCCGCCGCGAGCACGGTCTGCACGCCTTGCATGACGCCCTGTTCCGGTTCGGACGGGGTGGTCAGGACCTTGGCGGTGAAACGGCGCGCGCCCTGTTCCAGGGCCAGATCGGTGAAGGTGCCGCCGATATCCACGGCGAGGCGGGCGGAAGACATCGGAGCGGGCCACCTGATGAGAAGAATTCGCCAGTCATACCGGCTCGTCCGGGTCTGGCAAAGCCAGGGGCGGGGTCCCGCGGAGGATACGTCACATTTGCGTGCGACATGGCTGAGGGCGGGCAGGAGCCCATACTTCAACCGGGTGGCCGGTGGCGCGGCTGATACGGGGTGGAGCAGGAAGTCCATGGGCGCCGCAGATTCGTCTGACAAAGGGATCGATTTCATACGCGGCGTGGCGATCGCGTCGCTGGCGGATGGCGCGATGCTGCAGGGGCATGTCGGCGAAGAGGCGGCACTGCTGGTGCGCCGGGGCGCGGACCTGTTCGCGATTGGCGCGACGTGCACGCATTACGGCGGCCCGCTCGCCGAAGGGCTGGTGGTCGGCGAGACGATCCGCTGCCCCTGGCACCATGCCTGTTTCAGCCTGCGCAGCGGCGAGATGCTGCGCCCGCCGGCGCTGAATGCCGTGCCCTGCTGGCGCGTGGAGCAGCGTGACGGCACCGCCTTCGTGCGCGAGCGGCTGGACCCGACGAAACGCACGCTGCCCGGGACCGGCCTGCCGGACTCGATCGTCATCATCGGCGCTGGTGCCGCTGGGAACATGGCCGCCGAAACGCTGCGACAGGAAGGCTATGCCGGCCCGATCACCGTGCTCGGAGCCGATCCCGCGCCACCCTGCGACCGCCCCAACCTGTCGAAGGACTACCTGGCCGGCACCGCGGAGGCGGACTGGATCCCGCTGCGAC
>DATDIC010000672.1:0-4996 GCA_036521275.1 Acetobacteraceae bacterium | reverse complement strand
GCCGCTCATGCCTTCGCGCACCCGCTCGGGATCGTCGCCGGCCTGGCCTTCCTGCAGCAGGCCGATTGCACTCATGATCTGGCCCGGTGTGCAGAAGCCACACTGGAAACCATCATACGCGATGAACGCCGCCTGCACCGGATGCAGCACGTCGCCTTGCGCGACACCCTCGATCGTGTGGACATGCGCGCCGTCGCAACTGAGCGCGAGCAGGAGGCACGAATTGATCCGTCTGCCTTCGACCAATACAGTACATGCGCCGCATTGCCCGCGGTCGCAGCCCTTCTTGGTGCCGGTCAGGTCAAGCCGTTCGCGCAGGAGATCGAGCAGCGTGACCCGTGGATCATCCAACGGAATGTCTCGCGCCACACCGTTCACGGTCAGCGAAATCGATAAGCTCATGCAGTGCTCCGATCAGTGCCATCGTCAAACAAGGCCCAGCCTGTTTTGGAGTGACCTCGCCGCCATATACGGAGGATGCCTCCGCTTTCAAGTGGCGCGAGAAATGCGACGAGCGATATGGCAGAGCATGTGAACAAGCCCCTCCGGCGCCCGCGCACCGACGCGGTTCGCAATCGCGAGCGGGTGCTGGAGGCGGCGAAGCTGGTGTTCAGCGCCGGCGGCCCCGATGCCAGCCTGGAGGCGGTGGCGCGGCACGCCGGCGTCGGCATCGGCACGCTCTATCGGCATTTCCCGACCCGGGAGGCGCTGTTCGAGGCGGTCTACCGGCGTGAGGTCGAGCACCTCGCGGATCTGGCGGAACAGTTGAAGGCCGAGGCGTCGCCGGTCGACGCGCTGCGCCGCTGGCTGCGCTCGAACGTGGAGTTCGTCGCCACCAAGAAGGGCATGTCGGCGGCGCTCGCTCTGGCGGTGAACAGCTCCTCGGAGCTGTACGCCTATTCGTTCGAGCGGCTGACCAAGGCGGTCGGCGCGTTGCTGGACCGCGCGGTCGCGGCCGGGGAGATCCGTGCCGATATCAGCGCGGAGGACCTTCTCCGGGCCCTGGTGGGGATGTGCTACCTGCACGACCAGCCTGGCTGGCAGGCGAGCGTGCTGCGCCTGCTCGATGTCTTCGTCGATGGTCTGTGCCGGCCGGGTGCAATTGCACGACGACGGTGATCTCGCATCTTTCTATATGCTGATCTCTTGGTACGGGACGATTTGCGCGATTTGACGCTTGAGTGCAATCGCGGCGTTTGCTAAAAAATAGAAACAAACTTAGGCCCACGGGCAAATGGCTCCGTGTGGGAGGCGCCGGCGTCTTTAACCCATACGGTGGAGTGTTAAGCATTGCCGCCCGAAACTTCGCTGCCCTCGCTAAGCGTTGCGGCTTTGCCGTCCGAGGAACTGGCTGCGCCGGCTGAAACATCAATTCGACAGACCGTTGGTCGGTCAGCACGTCTCGCTCGCGACAATAGCAGCCTTACAGTAACAAGACGATATTTGAAGTATCGCGGAGCGACGTTCAAGGCTATTCTCGATGATAACGGCGGCGCCGGGATGGGTTTCGACCTGTTAAGGCTCGCCCTGTCCATCCTGATCCTCTTGGTCCACTGTTCCTGGATTGTCGGCACCGGTGGCGTCACAACGTCGATCCTGAACCATATTTTCCGTCTTAATCCGCAAGCTGCGGCCACGCTGGCGCAGGCGTCGACGACGGTAAACGACCCCACCGTGCACCAGCTCACCGGCCTGGGCCGACCGATTACGATGTCGTACTTGCCGATGTTCTTTGCACTTAGCGGCTTCCTGGTTACCGGGAGCGCCCTGCGAACACGACGACTGATCCCCTTCCTCGGGCTGCGCGTCCTGCGCCTGCTGCCGGCGCTGTTCGTGGAAGTGACGCTGTCGGCGATTATACTCGGCGCGATTTTCACGGATTTGCCCGCATCGGAATATTACACCTCGCCGATGTTCTGGGGTTATTTCATGAATATCCTCGGCGATATTCACTTTCATCTTCCAGGTGTGTTCACGAACAATATTACAGATGTCGTTAATTCCAATCTGTGGACGCTGCCATGGGAGTTACAATGCTACATCGTGGCATCATTCATGATAATTACTGGCCTTCTTTATTATCGGAAGACCCTGGCCATATTGTTTGCGATGGCGACCGTCGTTCTGATTTATGTCAGCCTGTTTGACGGGTTCCAGATCGTTCCGGCCCAGGTCGGGGGGCCAACTCTGGTGTATTATTTCGCAACCGGAGTAATGATGTTTTTGTGGCGGGACAAGATCGTGTTTCATGAGATATTATTTCTTCCTGCCGCTGCCGTGTGTTATGCCTTGATGATGTCGCCAAGGACGGTATTTCTTTACCCCCTCTTGCTAACCTACATCACGGTCTTCATTGGCCTTTTCCCGTTTCCGCGATTTTCCCTGATCAAATCAGGTGATTACTCGTACGGTATCTATCTGTATGGCTTCCCGGTTACTCAGGCGCTGGTAGCAGGCTTTCCCAGCCTGCAAAAAAATCTCGCCGTGGCCGCACCTCTGGCGGTACTCGCGACGGGGGCTTTTGCCGTGCTGTCGTGGCACTGCGTTGAAAAGCACTTCTTGAAACTTAAGCGCTATATCGCACCCAAATCGTCCAGAATAACCGAGGCGCTGCATCCTGCGGCCTTTTCCCGCTGACGCGGTGTGTCTCCCTTGAACTTGCTAGTCAGCCGGCGGACGCCCGAGCAGCGGGAGAAAACCAAACGGCGCTCGGCAGAGATGAAAATCCATTTTCTGCAGGCAGCGCGTGCTATCGCCGCATGGCTGGTTGTCACCGACCACGCCTTGCTGGAGCTTTCTCACAACGCCCCGAACAGCCCGATCACTCACCTCGCCTGGTCGCTGGGCAGCGCCGGCGTCTATGTGTTCTTTATCATCTCCGGCTTCATCATGGTGCATATCTCCTGGGAGCGCTTCGGCCAGCGGGCGGCACCGGCGGACTTCCTGCGTCGGCGTGTCATTCGCATCGTGCCACTCTATTGGCTCGCGACAGTCGCGGCGCTCGCCGCTCACAAGCTATTCTGGGCGACCCACGGGGCGGATGCGGGCTGGACGGACCTCGCCTACTCGCTCTCGTTTATTCCCTATTCAGCCGATGGTGGCTGGTATCCAATACTGCCAGGCGGCTGGACCCTGAACTACGAGATGATGTTTTATATCGTCTTCGCGCTGGGGCTGACACTTCCGCGCAAGCTCGCCGTGCTGACGATCGGCGCGGTACTCGGCGCGTTCATCATTGTCGGTCCGTATTTCGCGCAGGGCGCCGTCGCGTACCTTGCCTCTCCGATCGTGCTTTGGTTTTTGCTCGGCATGGGATTGGCCGCTATCTGGCACTCGCGGAAGTTGACGGAGCCCGCCTGGGTCGCGAAACCAGCCCGGCTTCTGGAGCCGTTTGGCGACGCTTCCTATTCGACCTATCTGGTCCATGGTCTGGTCCTGACAGCGTTGCTGCGTGTCTGGATAATGCTGGCGGGATCGGCGTCGGCATGGATCGTTCCGGTGAGCCTGGTGGTTGCAACCATCGCCGGACTGACAACCCACCTGCTTGTCGAGAAGCCTGTCCTGCGAATCATCACGAATCTTTGGAGCCCAAAGCGCGAAACCGCCGCCGTCCTAAAGCTGCCCAGCCTGAACCTTACAAGTTCACCGAACGCCGCCGGCATAAGATCCCAACCGCCAAATGCCGGGTAACAACTGGCCAGCGTTATGCTGCCAGGCTGTTCCACGCAGCAACGCCATCGCAGGGCGAAGCCAAACGCTCCGGTGCACGGCGTAGCGTCTGGACTTGCCACCGCCCCCCCGATCAGGCCCAATCGCCGCACAATGCAGCCCCAGACCCTCTACGAAGCCCCGCGCCCCCCGCCGCACCCCGGCGAAACCGTCGTCACCAGCACCTGCGGCCATAATTGCGGCGGCCGCTGCGTCGTCAACGCGCATGTGCGCGATGGCCGCATCGTCCACATCTCCACCGACCAGCGCCGCTGGAACCCCGATCATCCCCCGCTGCCCGCCTGCGCCCGCGGCGTCGGCCAGATCGAGCGCACCTACCACCCCGACCGCCTGCGCCACCCGCTCCGCCGCACCGGCCCGCGCGGCTCCGGCCAGTACGAACAAATCTCCTGGGACACCGCGCTCGACCACGTCGCCGCGGAGATGCGCCGCATCCGCGCCGCTTACGGCAACGCCGCCATCCTGGACGCCTCTCGCACCGGCAGCACCTCCATGCTGCACGGCCGCGCCGCCTGCCAGCGTTTCCTGCACATGTTCGGCGGCTGCACCGACCTCTGGTCCAACCTCTCCGCCGAGGCGGAAGTCTTCGCCGTCCACATGACCTACGGCGCCGACGCCGATTACAAGAGCTCCGGCCGCGAACCCACCGACTACGCCAACTCCAAGCTCATCCTCATGTGGGGCTGGAGTCCCGGCGACGGCACCTTCGGCACCGGCACCATGCAGTACCTGCGTCACGCCAAACAGCAGGGCACCCGTATCATCTGCATCGATCCCCGCCGCACCGGCACCAGCCGCACCCTGGCCGACGAGCACATCTTCATCCGCCCCTCCACCGACGCCGCGGCGCTGATCGCCATGGCCTACGTGATCGCCACCGAAAACCTGCACGACCAGCCCTTCTGCGACCGCTACGTGCTCGGTTTCGATGAAAACCACCTGCCGCCCGATGCCCCCGCCGGCGCATCCTACCTGTCCTACCTGCGCGGCCTCACCGACGGCACACCCAAAACCCCCGAATGGGCCGCCGCCATAACCGGCATCCCCGCCGAAACCCTCCGCCGCCTGGCAATCGAGTTCGCCACCACGAAACCCGCCGCGCTACAGGCCGGCTACGCCCCCGGCCGCACCTCCCACGGCGAACAGTTCCACCGCGCCGCCTACGCGCTTGCCGCGATCACCGGCAATATCGGCATCCCCGGCGGCAGTTCCGGCGTCAGCAACGGCGCTACCGGCCGTTGCGATATCCGCAGCCTGCCCGCCGGCA
>DATDIC010000671.1:0-7571 GCA_036521275.1 Acetobacteraceae bacterium | reverse complement strand
GAATTCCGCGACACAGACCATAGTAATACGTCATAAGGGAAGCCCCGGCCTGATAGCTGGAATTCTGGGGTGTGTGTTCGGAGTTCTGGGAATATTCACAATCGGGATCGTATTCGTTCCGCTCGCTGCTATTTGCGGGATCGTCGGGCTAATTAGGGCAATATTCGCTGGAAGTGCGCCCGGGATCGGGCTTTCCGTGGTCACAGCTATCTTGGTGATCTTCGGTTTCGTGGTGTCGCCAAGCCTATGGCTGATTGCATTAAGCTGGGCGCTTTAGTCATGGCCGAGGCGATCAACCTGCGCTTGCCATCGCAGTTTGGATTGGAATTACTGTTCCCGTTTCGGCGCAAAGCTTCTCGCAGCAGGTAATCGATACGTCCATCTTGCCGAACCTGATGCCGGGCCAAAATGCGTGTCTCAATCGGGACGCCCTAGCGGTTCATGCCTGCGAACCAGTCACCGCGCTACTGCGAGCAATCCTGCCACCGCCCCCGGAAGATCGGGCTGGCGTGACAATCGCTGCTAAATTTACTGCAAGACCTAATCATGTTGCCGGCCAGCCCTAGAGTCCCTCCGGGATCAAGAGTTTGGGAACTTCTGCTTTCCCCGCGTCCTATCAAACGGTTTACGCCTTCCATGATACGGACCGAAATCAGAGCTCACGCTGCGACAACAAAAGAAGCACAGCGACGGCTAGCAAAAGGCGCAACGCTCACGGAACGGGCGAGAAGCTACAACGTGGGCCGGGCGACGATTTCGCAGCTGGCGAGCGATCCTCTTTTCCAATGGAATAAATCATGCGGCGATTGATGTTCCTCACGGGTGCCCTTCTACTCTCGATAGGCTTGTGCGCAGCGGCGGAGCCCGACTACGAGGATAGTGTCGGATCGTGGAGCATCACAGGGTTTGTTAGCGAAGGTGGCCATTCGACCGCTTGCAAGATGCAAACGCAATCCGCTGAGGCGCGGGAGTTTGCTTATCTGGCGACAATTGCGGCGAATTCCACCGAGGGGCTGACAGTGAAGGCAGCCTTCATCACGAGCACCGCATTGCCGGATGGATCAACGCCGACTGTCTTGCTCACTTATGACAACGGTCGTCCGGAGCGCTTCGAAGGCATTGTATCCGGTGGATATCTCGCCGTCGATCTATCGGCAATGGACCTCTTGCGAATGTCGCAGGAGCTTGATCATTTGCAGACCAGCAAGCGATTGATCGTGATCGCTTTGCTAAAGGGAGCGCCCGCAGAGACGAACGCGGTTGATCTAACCAATTCGAAAGAAGCTTTCGACAGAAACGGCATGTGTATGAAGGCGATGATCAACAAGGGGACGGAACAAATGGCAGCGGCTCAGAACCCCGCACCTTCGGCCCCAACGGATCTCGATCCCGTCACCGAGATTGCGCAAAAGGAGATCGACAGAATAGACAGCATTGACCCGCGGCTATTAGTTCTTCGGCCCGTTGCGGTTGCGTGTGTAACCTTTGAGGAATTGCGCGACTGGATTACAGAATCGATAGCTAAGGGGGGAGACAGTGCAGATGTGGATGGTTGCTATCCTATTCAGAAAGCCGTCAAGGTTAGAGTCCTGGATTTTCCAAGCGTGCTGGCCGTCCATGTCAAATTCATTCTTCCCGCTGGTGCGTCGTCCCTCGTGCAGGGCATGGAGCTATATACCCTCCCCGCTCAGGTGGTTGACCGGAACACAGTGCCCAAGTCACTGCTGTTCGACGCCCTTCCTTCCAGGCACACACGTTGACGGCGAGCGCGGGAAGGTCTCCCTGAACCAAACCGACTAGCACAGGTCACGGACTTTCTCTAAGCCCCTACCCGGCACCACCCGTAAGCGCCGTCTAGAGATGCCACGTCTCCGATGGGTTGCGCCGCTTCGTTTGGCTGCTTTCGCGCTTGCAGTTACGAAAGACGTGGGTGGCCGGGACAAGCCGGCTTGTCCCGGTCATGACGAAGGTGGGGCCGGCCACAACGGGGGTGCCGGCGAAAGCGAGCATTCAGGCGAGATCTCGCGAAATTTCGAGGGGTTGGCTGGATTCCCGCTTTCGCGGGAATGACGGACGCTTGCGCGGGAATGACGGACGCTTCGGGCGCTTGCGCGGGAATGGCGGACGCTTTGCGGGAATGACGGGGAATGGGAGTTTGGTTGCAAGGCTGAGCCATCTGCACCACCATGACGGGATCGGCCGGGAGTGCCGGGACGAGGTGCCGGGCGGGAGGATAACGATGTCAGACAGACCGAGGACGACGGGCGATGTCGGCGCCAAAGATCGGGAGAGAGAGGCGAAAGACGTTTGGTGTCAGAAGGCGCTCGGTGCTGATCCCCGGGTGCTGGCTGCGGAGATAACAGGGCGGCTTGGCACGCTAACCCGTGTCAGCAAGCAGTTGCGCGCGGTGGGAGGCTCCCGGGTGTCGCCTGACCCCCTGGCCGCGGCGCATTCCAAAGCCAGCCGGGGCGGCGCGAACGAACAGCAACTGGCCGCGCTCGCCGATGTGGGGGGCAAGGTGGACGCGACGATTGCCGCCGCGCAGAAAGAGCTCAAGGCCATTGGGAATAAGGCGATCGTCGCCGGAAGCATCGAGCTGATCAACTGGGCTATTGAAGCGATCCAAAAAATGGATCCGGGCGAACCAAAGAACGGCTTGATGGGCGAACTCTATAAATGCACGAAGATCGAGTCGGAGATTGACACAATAAAGGACGTTGATGCCCAGCAGGTTGCATGCCAGGAGCTGGAAAAGAACACACAGGCTTTGATGAATTTGACGAAGCTGTTGGGCGGCAAGATCGATACCAGGAAAGCGTACGAGGAGGCGCTGAAAAAACGTTACAACATTAATATTTCGGTCCCGTCGGGTATGAAAAACACCCATTTCGACAAGGTGTACGAGATGTTTGCGCGGGTACCAGTCGAACACACCAAGACAAGCAGTTTGAAAACACTGGCATATACCGACGAATCCTTTGCCGGCACCCACCAATTCGGCATGTATTCGTACGGCTCGGCCAAGATCACGATGGGGGATTTCGGTAGCACGACGTACGACAACCGGGGCTACACGGAGCCGGCAAATAGCTTCAGCATAAGTACCCTGCACGAGATCGGGCACTCGGTGGACGACAAATACAAGATCATGAAGGCGCATCTCGGCGACTGCGGCGGCTGGCAGAACGAGACGGTCGATAGCGTGGCGAAGGCAGTGGCCGGCGATTTCATGGCGCGTGAGGGCACGACTGTCTCGCTGCCCGCGAAAGAGGTGGTGTCGTGGGTGAAGGATGCATTGACGAAGGGTGCGACGGATGTGCCGCAGGATGTTCCGCAACTGGACGGCACGACCAAGAAGATCACGAAGAAGAAGGTTGCACAGTACAGCGACAAGCCACGCACGGTGAAAGACGCTGATTGGGCTTCGTTGCAGGCGCTTCTCAACAAATGTGTCAAAATGCGGATGACGGAGTGGCCATGGGGCAAAAGCGCCACCGTTGCCATCAGCAACCGCGCCTACCACGAATCTTATCCCGAGGAGTGGGTCAGTTACAGTGTCCAGGCGCGCCAGGCCCTGGAGGTGCGCGACTACCAATGGCGGGCACCGGGCGAATGGTTCGCGGAGGTTTATGCGTATCATTGGTATCATGAGAAGGAGGCGCCTGGCTCGCTTCCAGCGGGGGTGAAAGAATACTTGTGGAAGGACCCGGAGAAATAGCGCGCCCGCGGCGCGCAGTCCTTTGCTGCTGGTATCATATCGGAGGTTACGGCTATGTCGATCTTCCTGACTGTCACGGCGAGTTGCGCAAAATGCGGCGCCGAGACGGAAGTGGACCTCGCCGCCAGCGTCAACGCCGATCGCCGTCCGGACCTGCGCGAGGAGATCCTCGACGGCAGATTTCAGGCGACGAAATGCCGGGAATGCGCGGAGCTGCTGCGGCTGCCCGCGCATCTGACTTATATCGATATCCGGCGACAGCAATGGATTCTCGTGCAATCGACGGACGAGATCGAGCAGTGGCGGACGCATGAGACGGACGCGCGCGCCATTTTCGAACAGAATTTCGGTGCCGGCGTGCCGAAGTTTTTGCGCGAGATGAGCGAGGGTATTACGCCGCGGCTGGTGTTCGGCTGGCCGGCGCTGCGCGAGAAGCTGGTGGCCGCGGACCTGGCGCTCGATGACGCAATCCTGGAGATGCTGAAGATCTCGATCATGCGCGACGTCCGTGGCGCGCCGATCGCCGATGAGGCCGAGCTTCGACTGATCAGTGGGGAGGCGGACAGGTTGCGGTTCTGCTGGCTGGACAGCAGGACGGAGCAGTTTTTGGTGAACCTGGAGGTGCCGCGCGGCGCATACGACGATATCGTTAGGGAGGCGGAAGGCTGGGCGTCGCTGCGGGCTGATTTCACGGGCAAGCTGTTTGTCGACGTCAAGCGCTTGCTGGTGGGTGCGGACTGAGTCCCGGCGATGCCGTGTTCTGGAAAGATTCGTTCAGGAGATCTTGCGTTTGATCCACCTGCTGGCTGATGGATCGTGAGGTCTAACTCGTACGCGTTGATACTATCAGCAAGTTCATCGCGCCAAGGTCATTCACCGACCGGTTTGGCCGAATTTGCTTGTCGAGATCTAGATGATGGCGGCGGCGTGTCGGCGGCTCCAGATCCGTGATTCCGGCGGCGAGAGCCCGGACAATTCGGGAGTTTGGCTGGATTCCCGCTTTCGCGGGAATGACGGAGGTGGGGCACGTTCACGAGCACGCTCCTGACGGAGGTGGGTCACGTTCAAGAGCACCGCTCCTGACGGAGGTGGGTATCGCGTTCAAGAGCACGCTCCTTCCGGGTTACGCATTGTCCAGTGGGGTCGACGGACGCTGCCGATGCCACTGAAGCGCAGGCCGGTCCACACTGCCCCACCACAAGGCGACGCCGCTGCGGCAGCGATTTGCGCGGTGATCCGCCGCATTCCCAAGGGCTGGGTTGCGACTTACGGCCAGGTCGCCGCGATGGCCGGCCTGCCGAGGCGATCACGCCTTGTCGGGTATGTACTCCGGCACCTCGACCCGGCAACCGACATTCCCTGGCATCGCGTGGTCAGCGCCAAAGGCGAGGTGTCGTATGCGCTCTCCCGCAATGGCAATGACGCGCTCCAGCAGCGCTTGCTGGAACAGGAAGGCGTTGAGTTCGATGACAGGAACCGGTTCGACTTGGAACGATTTCGCTGGCTCGATTAGAGATCCCGATGCGGATTGGACTATGGGCTTTTGGAACTGTTCCGTTTTATCTAGCCAGCTCCTTGAGACTTTCGCGAATCACTGCATCCAGGCTCGGGTTTTCGCCCAGGCGTTCCGTTACGCGGGCAACGACGGGTTGCGCCTCGGCGCGGCGGTAGCCGAGGTTCACCAGTGCTGACAGCGCGTCCTCGGCGGGGCCGGAGGGGCGTTGCAGGGGCGCGGCAATGCCGGAAACGGAGGGCATGGCGCCGGCCTTGTCGCGCAACTCGGTGAGCAGCCGCAGGGCGAGGCGCGTGCCGACACCGGAGGCCCGTGTCAGGGCGGCGCGATCGCCGGACGCGATGGCGGAGACGAGGTCGCGCGGCGATAGGGCGGAGAGCACCGACAGGGCTACCCGGGCGCCGACGCCTTGGACGGTGGTTAATAGGCGAAACCAATCGCGTTCGGCAGAATCGGCGAAACCGTAGAGCAGGATTGCGTCCTCGCGCACATGGGTTTCGATCAGCAGGCGCGCGGTTTGCGGGGGCGAGGGTAGTGCCGCGAGGGTTCTCGTGGAGGCGTGGACGAGGTAGCCGACGCCGCCGACATCGACGATGCAACTGGCGTCGTCGCGGAAGTCGATCCGACCGGTGAGCTGGCCGATCACGCGGTTCTGACCTGTGCGTTCCAGATGCTGCGGGTGGCGCGGTGGTGCGCGTGGCAGATCGCCACGGCCAGCGCGTCGGCGGCATCCGCGCGACCGATGACGGCGCCGGGGAGCAGGCGGCGGACCATCATCTGCACCTGTGCCTTTTCAGCGCCGCCGGTGCCGACGACGGCGCGCTTGACGGCCTTGGCGCCATACTCGGTGAGCGGGATGCCGGCCAGCGCCGGGGCGAGCAAGGCGACGCCGCGGGCGTAGCCGAGCTTCAGCGTGGCGGCGCCGTTGCGGTTCACATAGGTCTCCTCGATGGCGGCTTCGTCGGGGTGGTGCTGGGCGATGAGGGCGGCGAGTGCGTCGTGCAGGGCGCGCAGCCGGGCGGGCACGCTGGCGGTGTGGTCGGTGGCGATCACGCCGTCGGCGAGATGGCGCAGGCGGTTTCCGTCGGTCTCGATCAGTCCCCACCCGGTGATGCGCAGGCCCGGATCGATGCCGAGCAATCGGATCATGTTGCGAATCGGCCTTGCTGTGGGTGGCGATCATAGGGGGTGTGGCGGCTGGCAGCACTGGGTGGGTCGGTGATGGTGGGGGGAGGACGTCGATTTCTGCGATCTCGTGGGGCTGTTTTCAGGGCGGTTGGTTTCGCCCTCCGGCCTGCAAATGGGCCAGTCCGCGCCGGGCCAGCGCGGCGGCGGCGGAGGGTGGTAGCGGGGCGTCGGTGATCAGGCCGGCGGCGGCGGCGAAGTGCGGGATGCGGACCGGGGTGAGCCGGTGGAACTTGCTGTGGTCGATGACGAACCAGGCCTGCGCGGCGGTGGTGATCATGCGGCCGCGCTGCTCGGCGCCGGCGCGGGTGTAGTCGGTGATTTCGGCCTCTGGCGTCAGTCCGCCGCCGCCGATGAAGGCGAGGTCGAAGCGGAAGCGGGCGATCGCGTCCAGCACGTCGATGCCGGTGGTGGCTTCCTCGGTGGGGTCGACCTCGCCGCCCAGCAGGTGGACGCGGGTGCGCGGCAGGCGGCACAGCAACTGGGCGATGGCGAGGGACGTGGTGCAGACCGTGAGCCCCTGGCGGTCGCGCAGGGCGTGCGCCACGGCCAACGTGGTGGTGCCGCAGTCGAGCAGCAGCACCATTCCATCTGAAACCAGCGCGGCGGCGCGGCGGCCGATGGCGGCTTTGCCGGCGGCGTTGTCGGCCAGGCGCTGGGCCAGCGCCGGCTCGTGCGCGTCGCGCCTGGTGGCACCGCCATGCACGATATCCAGCCGGCCGCGTTCCGCCAGGTATTTCAGGTCGCGGCGGATGGTTTCACGCGATACGTTGAACAGGCGGGCCAGCTCGCCCACGCCGACCGCGCCCGCGGCGCCGGCGCGCTGCAGGATTTCGTCATGGCGGCGGGTGGCGAGAAGGCGCTCGGGCGGGGTTTGGGCAGGCATCGGGGTGGCAGCGAGATCAGATGAGTTGCGATGTTGTACAATGTGGCATTTTGTGTCAATCGGTGGTAACTCGCTGACACCAAACTGTCACCGTTCAGGAGCCACCGTGCCCGGATTTGGCATCGATCCGATCGTGCTGCCGGCCGTGTTGGCCGCGGCGGCGATGCATGCCGGCTGGAATGCCGTGGTGAAGGCGCGGCTGGAGCCGATCGTGGCGATGACGCTGGTGGTGATGGCGTGCGGGCTGGTGGCGGTTCCGTTCATGGCGT
>DATDIC010000670.1:0-7294 GCA_036521275.1 Acetobacteraceae bacterium | reverse complement strand
GGGCGTTGCAGCGCATTGGCGTCCACGCCGCCGGTCAGCACCTTGCCGGATGAGGGTACGACGGTGTTGTAGGCGCGGGCCAGGCGGGTGATGCTGTCGAGCAGGATGACCACATCGCGCTTGTGCTCGACCAGGCGCTTGGCTTTCTCCAGCACCATTTCAGTGACCTGCACGTGGCGGGTGGCGGGTTCGTCGAAGGTGGAGCTGATCACCTCGCCCTTCACGCTGCGCGCCATGTCGGTGACTTCTTCCGGGCGCTCGTCGATCAGCAGCACGATCAGGAACACTTCGGGGTGGTTGGCAGCGATCGCGGTGGCGATGTTCTGCAGCATCACGGTTTTGCCGGTGCGCGGTGGTGCCACGATCAATGCGCGCTGGCCCTTGCCGATCGGGCTGATCAGATCGATCACGCGCGGCGTGTAGTCCTTGCCCGGACCCTTCGCGACTGACTGGAAGTTTTCCACTTCCATTTTGAGTTTTTCGTCGGGGTAGAGCGGCGTGAGGTTGTCGAAATTGATGCGGTGGCGCACCGCCTCGGGCGGCTCGTAATTGATGGTGTTGATCTTCAGCAGCGCGAAATAGCGCTCGCCGTCGCGGGGGGCGCGGATCTGGCCTTCAACCGTATCGCCCGTGCGCAGGGCAAAGCGGCGCACTTGGGTGGGGCTGACATAGATGTCGTCGGGACCCGGCAGATAGTTGGCTTCCGGGCTGCGAAGGAAGCCGAAGCCGTCCGGCAGGATTTCCAGCGTGCCGTCGCCGCTGATGGCCTGATCGTTTTCGGCGAGATTCTTGAGGATTGCGAACATCATGTCCTGCTTGCGCAGGGACGATGCGTTTTCGATCTGGAGCGATTCGGCATAGCTCAGCAGATCGGCGGGGGTTTTCGCCTTTAGTTCGGCAAGATGCATCTGGGACGCCTCGGCATGCTTTGGTTGATGCGACAGTTCAGAGGCTGCGATCCGCGATGGACCCATGCCGTCACCAGGATTGGTGTCTGTCCCGTCTGGAGGGTAGGTGCGGCATTTGATTGCCGCAGGAGAAGGAGGGAACCGCAGGCTATAGCGACGCCCCGGTCTTGGTCAATGGTCTCCAGCGGCGGATATGGTCGGGCGCGGCGGTGGATCAAGGGGTGTGGCGGATCAGAACGGGCGGACCACCACCATGATGACGATCAGCGCCAACAGCAGGGTCGGGATTTCGTTGGCGATCCGATAGAAGCGAGCGGAGCGCCGGTTGCGGTCGTGCAGGAAGTCCTTCCGCCACCGTGAGTACTCGCCGTGCAGCGCGGACATGGCGATGACCGAGGCGAGCTTCACGTGCCCCCAGCCGGCCGACCAATCCAGTACGCCGGGGGTCAGGACCAGCAGAGCCCCGAACGTCCAGGTAGCGATCATGGCAGGGTTGACGATCTGCTTCAGGAGCCGGCGCTCCATGACCTTGAAACGCTCGCTCTCGGCCGAGCCCGGGCGGGTTTCGCAATGGTACACATAGAGCCGGGGCAGGTAGAACATGCCGGCCATCCAGGCGACCATGCTGATGATGTGCAGCGCCTTGGTCCAGGGATAGCAGGCGGCCAGAAAACCGATCGTCACGAGCGGACCGCGGTAAGGCTGCGCAGGATCTCCGGCAGCGCGGACAGGCTGTGGAACGGAACCGCGCCAGCGGCGGCGAGGGCGGCACCGTCGCCGTGCGGTGCATAGCCCAGGCAGCGCATGCCGGCGGCGATCGCGCCACGGACCCCGGGGACCGAGTCTTCGATGACCAGGCACGCGGCGGGCGGTACGCGTTCCGCCGCGGCGGCGGCGAGAAAGAGGTCGGGGGCAGGCTTGCCGCGCGGGACATCCGTGAAGCTGTGCAACCGACCGGTCACAAGGGGCAGGAGACCGTTGCATCCGAACTTGGCTGCCATTTCCGGATGCGAGGAGTTGGAGGCGACACGCCACGGCAGGCCCAGCGCCGTTACAGCCGCCAACGCTTCCCGCGCACCGGCAACCATGGGCACATCGCGTTGCAGCCGGGCGACGATGCGTGCCGCCATCGTCTCGGGCCAGTTGGGGGGCAGCGGGCGACGCAGCCCGGCCTCGATCAGCGGGACCATGTCGTCGAGGTTGAGGCCGAGAAAGCGCTGGTAACATTCGTCGGCGGTCGTTGGCCAGCCGAGCCGGGTGAGTTCTGCCGCAACCAGTTCGTTCACCACGGGCTCGCTGTCGATCAGCACGCCGTCGCAATCGAAGATGACGAGCCGGAGTGGGTGGGCGTCAGGCATCCGGGCGCGCCGCCATCGGACAGCCGGTAAAGGCGGCGGGACAGATGCGGTCGCCGGAGTGGCTGCAAAGGCCGGGGCCGCGGGCGCGCGCGTGCTGTACCAGGGTTGCGAGCGCGGCGATGAACGGGCCGTCGTCGTTCGGGGCGGGGACCCGGAAGTAGCCGCTGATGCCGAGGCGGTCGGCAAATTGGCGGTATTCGATATCGAGTTCGACCAGTGTTTCCGAGTGTTCGGATACGAAGGCGATCGGCACGACCACGACCGCGACACCGTCGCGTGCGGCTCGTTCCAGCTCCTGCTCGGTGGATGGTTCCAGCCATTTCTGCGGCGTGGCGCGGGACTGGTAGCAGATGGCCCAGTCGGCGGGGTGGTCGTTGCCCCATGCACGCAGCACGGCGTGGACGGTTTGTTCCACCTGCCACTGATAGGGATCTCCGGAACGGACGATGATTTCCGGCAGACCATGGGCGGAGAACAGAAGCCGCACATGTCCGTTGTGCTGGCGAGCCGCGGTTTCATACGTGGTTTGCACCAACGCAGCTATCGACGCGGCGTAGGCTGATGCATTCGGGTAGCAGCACAATGTGCTTACGGGGGCAACCAGGCCGACGGTCGCTGCGGCGTCATGCCAGGCAGTGAGCGAGCTGCCGGTGGTGGTGGTGGAAAATTGCGGGTAGAGCGGCAGCAGTATCGTCTCGTCGGGATCCCATTGCTTGACTTCACGCGCGGTCTCGATGCTGAACGGGTGCCAGTAGCGCATCGCGACGAAGCATTTGGCGTCCAGTTCGGGCAATGCCGCTTGCAACGCTTGTGCCTGTGTGCGGGTCAGCTCCAGCAGCGGCGAGCGGCCGCCGAGCAGCGCGTAGTTGGCGGTCGCCGGAGCAAGGCGGGCGGCGGCGATCCGGCGGGCCAGGAACGGGCGAATGAAGAACGGCACGCGCAGCACAGCCGGATCGGCGAACAGGTTACGCAGGAAAGGACGGATCGCTTCCGGCCGATCCGGGCCGCCGAGATTGAACAGCACGATGGCGACGCGAGACCTGGCGCTACGCGGCACGTATCTGGCTCAGCAGTCCATGCACGTGCTCAAGCGGGGTGTGCTGCATGACACCATGCCCAAGGTTGAAGATGAACGGACGCCCGCGCATTGCTTCCAGGATCGACGTCGTATCGCGCCGCATCCCGTCGCCTCCTGCAAGCAGTGCGACGGGATCGAGATTGCCTTGCACGGCCATCTGTGTCGGAACCATGCAGGCGGCGAGCGCCGGGTCGGTGCCGGTGTCGATGCCGATACCATCGGGCACGACGTTCGCCGCATATTCCCCCAGCATCAGCCCGGCGAGGCGTGGAAACGCGATGATGGGAAGCTGCGGGAAATGCTGCTTCAGCCCGGCAACGATCCTGTGGCCGGGAGCGATTACGTACTGCCGGAACAAACTGGGCGGCAGGATTCCAGCCCAGGAATCGAACAGCATCAGCACTTCGGCACCGGCCTCCACCTGGGCTCGGAGATAATCGATGGTCGTTGTGGTCAGCAGATCGAGCAGCCGGTCAAACAGCGGTGGGTCCTGGCGCGCCAGCAGACGCGTTGCGGCGAAATCCTTGGAGCCGCCGCCTTCGACCATGTAGCTCGCTACGGTGAAGGGCGCGCCGGCAAAACCGATGAGCGTGACATTGGGGTGTTCAGTCGCCAGCGCGGCACCGAGGCGGCGGATGGTTTCCAGGACTGGGTCGATGCCGTTGGCCAAGCGCGCGGGATCGAGCGCGTGCAATGCAGCGGCATCGCGCAGGGGCGTGAGTACGGGTCCTTCGCCCTCGCGGTACTCGACATGCTGGCCGAGCAGGTAGGGGAGCAGCAAAATGTCGCTGAACAGAATCGCCGCATCGAAACCGAAGCGGCGGATCGGCTGCAAGGTGATCTCGGTGGCCAATGCCGGCGTGGTGCAAAGGGTGATGAAGTCGCCAGCCTTGGCTCGCAGCGCGCGGTATTCCGGCAGATAGCGGCCTGCCTGCCGCATCAGCCAGACTGGTGGCGGCCATACCGGCTCTCCGCGCAGTGCGCGGAGGACAGGCTTCATAGTCCCATCCGACATGGGCTTCGCTTAACCAGATTAGGAGATAAAAGAAAGTCGATGTGGTGGAAGATGTGCGGTGAATTTCGGGGTACCCGGCAATCGGGAAATTGTGCGCCGAGTCGCCCACAGCAAGTCCGCTGTGCAGTCGCCTGGAATTGCGGGATCAATCCAGGTTGTCCCGATGCTGCCCGAATGGGGTGGGGTTTTGTCCCCCGAATCGGATGGCGTACGGATTGTCCCCAGGATTCTTTCGCCGGGCTGGGTCGGTGAATGGGCGGGCGGGTTACTCCCGTTACTCACAGGCCTGTGAGCAACTGGCAAGATAGCGGATGCCGAAGCGCGGGAAGCCGGGTATCGTGGGGCATGGCGATCGAGCGGCTGAACCTGCATCTGGTCTCCGACGCGACCGGGGAGACGCTGAACGCGATTACCCGGGCGACGACTGCGCAGTTCGAGCATGTGCAGATCATGTATCATCGTTGGAGCCTGATCCGGACACGGTTCCAGCTTCACCGCGTGCTGGACGGGATCGAGGCGGACCCGGGGCCGGTGCTTTCGACGCTGGTCGATAAGGGGCTGCGGGCGGACCTGGACAGCACGTGCCAGCGGCTGAATGTCCCGGTGGTGAACGTGCTCGATCCGGTGATGAACCTGTTGCAGGAGTCGATCGGGGAACAAGCGGGGGCGCGGCCGGGGCGGCAATACGTGCTCAACGCCGATTACTTCCAGCGGATCGACGCGATGCACTACGTGCTGGCGCATGATGACGGGCAGTCGCAGGAAGGCCTGGCCGAGGCGGACGTGGTGCTGGTGGGGGTGTCGCGCAGCTCCAAGACGCCGACCTGCTTCTATCTGGCGAACAGGGGTATCAAGGCGGCTAATATTCCGCTGGTCCCTGGCTTGCCGGAGCCGGAGGGGCTGGAGCAGATCGGCATTCCCGTGGTGGGCTTGACGCTTGAGCCGTCGGCGCTGATCGAGATCAGGCGGCATCGGCTGCGGCTGATTGCGTCGCGCGACGGGGCTGCATTGGTCCGGCAGAACAGCAGCGACTACGTGGACGAGGACGCGGTGAAGAACGAGCTGCTGTGGGCGCGCCGGTTGTGCACGCGGCATGGCTGGCCGGTGATCAACGTGACCCGCCGCTCCATCGAGGAGACGGCGGCCACCGTGCTGCAATTGCGGGAGGCGTGGCAGGAACGCGTGCGGAAATCGGTGGGGGCGAGCGGATCTGTTCCGATTGGGGACAGATAACGATCGCGGAGGCTGTTCGAGCAGGGCTGTTTCGGACCTCACGGTTTCGTGTTGTGCGGCACGGGTGATTATGGCATGCTCGCGAAGTCGCGAGCCGTAGGGCGTTCATGTCCGATCCAGTGCCGGTCATCGATCTCGATACAGAAGCCAGTCATGTCTCGGTGCAAGCCGTGCCGGGTGCGGTGTTCCTGCGGTTCCGGCGGGAACGGAATGACGGAACCGTGCGGCGGATGTTCGTTGAACTGACGGTTGACGAGGCGATGCTGCTGCAGCGGGAGCTGGACCTGTGTGTCACGCTGGCCGCGGCAGGCGATGCTCGGTAGAGACGCTGCGGTCATTCAGGCCGACAGTTTCTGCATGACGGATTCGGGTATTTCGTAATTGGCGTAGATGTTCTGCACGTCGTCATACTCGTCGAGGGCGGTCAGCAGCTTCATCAGTGCCGTCACCTGAACTTCATCCAGTGAGACTGACGTCGTTGGCCGCCATTCCAGGCGGGCAGATTCGGGTTCTTTGAAGCGTGCTTCCAGGGCATCGCGGGTGGCGAAGAAGTCGTCTGGCGCGCAGGTGATCTCGTGGCCGTCCGCATTGCTTTCGACGTTTTCGGCACCGGCTTCGATGGCGGCTTCCAGCATTTCGTCTGCGCTGGCGACGGGGGCGGGGTAGCGGATCACGCCGAGGCGCTGGAACAGGAAGCTTACGGAATTCGTCTCACCCAGCGTGCCGCCATGCTTGGCGAAGGCTGAGCGGATATCGGACGCGGTGCGGTTGCGGTTGTCGGTCAGCGCCTCGACGATCACGGCTATGCCGGCTGGTCCGTAGCCTTCATAGCGGACCTCTGCGTAGTCCTCGCTGCCGGCGGTGCCCGCTGCCTTTTTGATCGCGCGGTCGACCGTGTCTTTCGGCATGTTGGCCTGCCGTGCCGCGGCAACGGCGGCGCGCAGCCGCGGATTGGACGCGGCTTCGGGCAATCCGTGGCGGGCGGCGACAGTGATTTCCCGTATCAGACGGGCGAACTGGCGGCCTCGGCGCGCGTCCTGGGCGCCTTTGCGGTGCATGATGTTCTTGAACTGGGAATGTCCGGCCATGATCCAGCAGTCGATTGTCAGCGGGTGCGGGTCAGTTTAGTCGGACCTGGCGGTGGAGGGAAAATCTGATGTTCATTGCGATGAACCGGTTCAAGGTGCTGCCGGATGCAGGACCGGAGTTCGAAAAGGTGTGGACCGGGCGGGATACGTATCTGCACGACGTGCCGGGGTTCGTGGAGTTCCATCTGCTGCGGGGGCCGGTGCACGACGACCACGTGCTGTACTCGTCGCACACGATCTGGCGGTCACGCGAGGATTTCGAGGCCTGGACGCGATCCGAGGCGTTCCGGGCCGCGCATAGCCGGGCAGGGGCGAATCGGCCGTTATATCTGGGGCATCCGGAGTTCGAGGGGTTCGAGGTTCTGCAGACGATCAGGCAGGGGTAGCCCTGATACTAGGGTGGGGTGAGGGTGAGCCCGTGTTGGTTGTTCCCGTGCGGGGCGGTTGGATCGCGAGGGAACCTTTGGAATTTCGGGGGCCTGCGCGTGGATGCCCGCTTTCGCGGGCATGACGGATTTCAAGCGGGCATGACGGGGTTTCCGGCACGACTGTCCGGTTGCGCTCTCATTGCCACAGTAACGCCATGTGGCGGTTATTTTGGGTGGGGGCGGGAT
>DATDIC010000669.1:0-4131 GCA_036521275.1 Acetobacteraceae bacterium | reverse complement strand
CGATCGAGCGGAGCCCGATGCTGCTGGTGCGTGCCGGCGGCCCGCATCTGCTGGCGGTGCCGCTGAAACTGGTGTCGCGGATCGAGGAGATCGCGCGAGAGGCGATCGAGCTCACGGCCAGCCACCGGGTCACCCAGTATCGTGGACGTCTCATGCCGCTGGTCGCGTTGGCGGAAGGAGTAGACCAGAGCGCCGAGCCGCAAACCGTTCTGATTTTCAGGAAAGGCGAGCACCTCGCCGGCCTGATGGTGGATGGGGTTGTCGATCTGGTGGAAGACCGGGTGGCTATCGAGGTGACGAGCACGCGCCCGGGAGTGCTCGGTACCGCGATTGTTGCCGGTCAGGCGATGGATATCGTCGATGTCGATCACTGGCTGAAGCAGGCATGGGCGCACCTGCCTGACGTGACCGTGGGCTGAGGCGCAGGCGCCAAAACATGGATGATGGATCAGGCGGTGGACGCGCCGTGGTGGAAGCCGAGCGGGAGTTTGTGACCCTGACGCTCGGCGGCCAGCTTTGCGGCATTCCGGTGCTGGATGTGCAGGACGTGCTGGGCGACGAGAAGCTGACCCCGGTTCCGTTGGCGCCTCCGGAGATTGCCGGCTGTCTCAATCTGCGCGGACGCATCGCGACGGCGGTCGATGTGCGCCGGCAGCTCGGCCTGCCATCGGCTGGCGATGCCGCGGGCCATATGTCACTGGTTACGGAACAGGACGGAGAGCTGTACGCCCTCATCGTCGATCGGGTGATCGAGGTGGTTCGTCTGCCGACGGCAGGGCTCGAACCTGTGCCGCCGACCTTGCCCGTCGGCTGGGCGGCGGCCAGCACCGGAATTTACCGGGTGAACGGACGCCTGTTGATCGGCCTTGACGTGAAGCGGCTGCTCGCGGCCGTAACCGAGTAATCGGCAGGCCATGGCTCCGATCGCGACAACGGAAGCAGCAGTGCCGGCGCGTGTCCTGGTGTGTGACGATTCAGCGGTGGTCCGGGCCGCACTGAGCCGCGTGCTGGAGGCCGAGCATGGCATCCAGGTCGTGGCCCGCGTGGCGAATGGACGGCAGGCGATCGAGGCAGTGCGGCGAACGGCAGTCGATATCGTGCTGCTGGACATCGAAATGCCGCTCATGGATGGGCTGACGGCGCTGCCTTTGCTGCTGGCGTCCGATCCGCGTCTTCGGGTCATCATGGCCTCCACGTCCACGACCCGGATGGCCGACGCGACGATGCGCGCGCTCCAGCTTGGTGCCGCCGACTACATCGCGAAGCCGAGCGCGCTGGTCGGTTTGGGAAACGAGGCATTCCGACGCGAGCTGCTGAGCAAAGTGAGGGGGTTGGTGCGGACGGCCGAGAGCATGCCGCGAGCTCTCTCAGCACGGCGATTGCGGCCAGCATCGGGGAAGCGGCCGGAGCTTCTGGCGGTCGGCTGCTCGACAGGCGGGCCGCAGGCGTTGTTCACGTTGGTGCAGGGGCTCGCTGGCGGCCTGTCTGTGCCAATGCTGGTCACGCAGCACATGCCGCCAGCTTTCACGATTACCTTGGCGGCGCATCTCGAGCGGCTGAGCGGATTGCCGTGTGCCGAGGCGGTGGATGGTGAAACGCTCATCCCCGGCAGCATCCTTATCGCGCCAGGCGACCGGCATCTGACGGTAGAAGCAGGTTCCGCGGGGCTGTGCGTCCGTCTGCTGAACGGACCGGCGGTGAACTATTGCTGTCCCGCGGTGGACCCGATGCTGGAAAGTGCCGCCGCCGCGTGTGGCGACCGGGTGCTGGTCGCGATTCTGACCGGCATGGGGCATGATGGACTGGCCGGCACGCGACGCGTGGTCGAAGCCGGAGGAACCGCGATTGCTCAGGACGAGGCGACCAGCGTCGTCTGGGGCATGCCGGGCGCGGTGGTGCAGGCGGGATTGTGCCATGCGGTGCTCCCGCTGCCGGAGATCGCACCGAAGCTGCTTGCGCTGCTGGACACGGCTGCAGGGGGCGCAGTGCGGAACGAATGGCCGCTCCGTGACGGGCGCCTGCCGTGACACACACGGTATCAGAAAGAACGTTCCATGTCCTGGCAGGACTGTTACGCGGCCGATCAGGGCTCGTTGTGACGCCGGAACAGGCATATCTGTTGCACATGAGGCTGGGACCGATCGTGCGGCGCGAGGGCTTGCGGGACTTGGCGGCACTCGCCGAGCGTATTCAGGCTGGGCGATCAACCGTGCTGGCGGACGAGGTGGTCGAAGCGATGACCACCAACGAGACATTGTTCTTTCGCGACATGATTCCGTTCGAGGATCTGCGCACGCGCGTGCTCCCCCGTCTAGCGCGGCGGCGCTCCGCCGATGGGCCGATCCGCATCTGGTCGGCAGCGGCGGCCTCCGGCCAGGAGGCTTATTCGGTCGCCATGATCGTCGCCGCGAACGGAGCCGCGCTGGGCGGCGCCCGGGTCGAAATTGTTGCGACGGATATTGCACAGGCGCCGCTCGTGCGGGCGCGGCGGGGCTTCTATTCGCAATTCGAGGTGGAGCGTGGCTTGCCGGAGGACATGCGCAGCCGGCATTTCCGCGCGGAGGCGAACGGATGGCGGATCAGCCCGGCGCTGCGGAAGGCGGTGGTGTTCCGACGATGGAACCTTTTATCGGATCTGCGGCCGCTGGGGCAATTCGATGTCGTGTTGTGCCGCAACGTGCTGATCTATTTCGATCATCCGACCAAGGTGCGGGTCCTGGAAGCGATCGTTCGACAAATGACCACGGACGGTGTGCTGTACCTGGGCGGAGCAGAAACGGTGGTCGGGCTGACCGACCGGTTGGCGGCCGTGCCGGAGGTGCCGGGTACGTATTCGCGGCAGGACGCCCGTGCGCCTGAGGCGGCCTGAAAGCTTTTATCGAACGACGGGCATCAGGTCTGGTTGGCCGGTTGTGTCCACTGACCGGCATTGAGGTTTGGGGTTTTGCCGAATCGCTGTGGCTGTGCAATGATCATCCGAGATGGATGAAGCATACAGGAACCGCTGTTCGCCCGACGCTCGGCACAGCATTACCAGGGTGCAGTACACCGGAGGCAACGATTGAACCGTTCGAAGGACACGCGCGCGGCGGCGCTTCGCAAGGCGGTTGCAGTGATGGAGAAACTGCCGTTCGTTGATGGGCATAATGATCTGCCCTGGGTCATCCGCAATGACCCGATCGCCAAGGGTGACGTGGCAGCTTACGACCTGAACCGTACGCATCAGGACGGCGATACCGATATTCCTCGGCTGCGTGCCGGGCGGGTGGGCGCGCAGGTATGGGCGGCCTTCATTCCGACTGAAACCGGACAGCCGGCGCGTGCGACGCTGGAGCAGATCGATATCATCCTGCGCATGCATGAGGCGCATCCGGATATATTTCTTCCGGTGATGAAGGCGGCGGATATTCGCCGTGCCAAGCGGCTCGGCCGGATTGCGTCGATCATGGCGGTAGAGGGCGGCGTCGGGCTGGAGAACAGCCTTTCGCCATTGCGTGTATGGTACGCGGCGGGCGTACGCCTGATGACGCTGTGCCACAACGGCACGCTGGACTGGGTGGATTCCGCCACCGATGAGGCGCGTCATGGCGGGCTGACCGGGTTCGGCAAAGCCGTGGTGCGCGAGTTGAACCGGCTGGGCATGATTGTCGATTGCGCGCATGTCTCCGCCGATGTGATGCGCCAGGTGCTGCAGGTGAGCACGGCGCCGATCGTGTTCTCGCATTCCAATGCGCGCGCTGTCTGCGACCACCCGCGCAATGTGCCGGATGACGTGCTGGCGGGACTGCGGGCGAATGACGGGCTGGTGATGGCGACGTTCATTCCGGACTTTGTCAATGAGCAGGTCCGTCAATGGATGATCCCGGTGCGGGATGCGGTGAAGAACGATTTCGGGCTCCGCCGCGCGGCGATCCTGGATGCGCGGGAGCGCGAAACCGGGCATCGGCCACGGGCCACGCTGAGCGATGTGGCGGATATGATCGAACGGCTGGTGGAACGGGTGGGGCTGACGCGGATTGGCATCGGATCGGATTTCTTCGGCGTGCCGACGACGCCGGTCGGATTGGAGGATGTCAGCCGTTTCCCGCATCTGATCGCGGAACTGTTCGTCCGCGGTTGGTCTGAGGGGGC
>DATDIC010000668.1:0-2496 GCA_036521275.1 Acetobacteraceae bacterium | reverse complement strand
CTCCGGCGGCAGGAACCTGTCGGCGCTTGGCGTCGGCTCGCCCGGCGCCGGCAGCCCTTCTCGGTCCAGTTTGCCGTTGGCGCTGATCGGAAGACCCGCAAGATGCACCCATCGCGACGGTATCATGTAGTCCGGAAGTTGGTCGGCGATGCTGGCCCGCAACGCCTCCTCCGGCCTTGGCGCGCCAGGACGCTCGACGACATAGCCCACCAGCATCGGCTTGCCGGGCACATCCTCCCGCAACAGCACCGCCGCCGCCGCGACCCCGGCATGCTGCATCACCGCCGCCTCTATCTCGCCAAGCTCGATGCGGAACCCGCGCAACTTCACCTGGCTGTCCAATCGGCCAAGCAACTGTATCTCTCCCCCGGGAAGCCGGCGCGCGACATCGCCGGTACGATACAGCCGTGGGCTGACCCCAAACGGATCGGCAATGAACTTTTCCGCCGTCAGATCGTCGCGCCGGAAATATCCATTCGCGACACCGTCGCCCCCGATATGCAGTTCGCCCGTCACGCCAATCGGCGCCAGCTCCCCGTAACGATCGAGGACATGGAGTTGGGTATTGGCAATCGGCCAGCCGATCGTGACCGGAGCGTCGCTCGGGATAATTTCTGAACAGGACGACCACACCGTGGTCTCGGTCGGGCCATACATGTTCCATAGCGACCCGCCACCCTCCAGCAGCCGGTCCGCCAGCTCACGTGACAGCGCCTCACCCCCGCACAGCATCCTGAAGCCCGGCCACGAGCGAAATCCCGCCTCGAGCAGCATGCGCCATGTCGTCGGCGTAGCCTGCATCACACTGGCCGCACTGGCCTTCAACGCCGCCAGCAGTTTGAACCCGTCAACAGCGTCCTCCCGCTCGGCAATCGCGACCGACGCCCCGACCGACAGCGGCAGGAAAAGCTCCAAAGCCGCGATATCGAAAGCGATCGTCGTCACCGCAAGCAGCGTGTCGGACGCCCGCAGGCCCGGCGTTTTCGCCATGGCGCAGAGCAGGTTCACCAGCGAACGCTGGCTCACCTCCACGCCCTTCGGCGACCCGGTGGAACCAGACGTAAAGATCACATACGCGGCGGCATCCGCGCCCAGGGCGCCGGGACCCCCGGGGGCAGGCTGCACCGCCGGCCTGGAGCCGATCGTGTCACGCTCCCGCACGATATCGATGATGGCAACGCCCGCACCCAGCGGCGCAATGTTCAGCGACCCGTCCGTCAGCAGCGCCGCGACATCGGCGTCCGCCAGGCTGGTGCGAATGCGACCGGCCGGATGCAACGGATCGAGCGGCACATAGGCGCAGCCTGCCTTCCACACCGCCAGCAGGGCCACCAGCATGTCCACCGACCGCTCGACCAGCACCCCGACCCGAGCCGGGGCCGCGCCGATCCTCGCGTGCACATGCTGCGCCAGCCGGTTCGCCCGTTCGTTGATCTCGCGATAGGTGAACGCCTCGCCGCGGAACATCACCGCCCGCGCGTCAGGCTGCCGCGCGGCCCAGGCGTTGATCAGGTCAGGGACGCGCATATCCCGTGGATACGCGGCCGCGGTGGCGTTGCAGGCCTCGATGACCCAATTCTGCTCGTCCGCTGGAACATACGGCATGCGTATGACCGGACGAGACACATCAACCGTCATCGCCTCCAGGAGTGTTTCGTAATACCGCAGCCAGCGGTCGATGGTGCTGGGATCGAACAGGTCGCTGTTGTAATCGCAGTCTATCCGCAGCCCATCGTCCGATTCGATCACGTTCCAGAACATATCGAAATTGACGCATCCCTTGGGGTTCGGCGTCACCTCGATATCCAGCCCCGCAGCATGCAGCTTGTCCGCCAGCCGCTCCAGGTTGAACTGGATCTCGGTCAGCGGCAGCCGGTTCGGCTGCCGCGGCAGCGCCAGCTTCCGCACGATCGTGCCCAGCGTGCATTCCTGGTGCTCATAAGCGTCCAGCACCTGCTTGCCCACGGCACGAAGATGATCGGCAAACGACGTATCCGCACTCCACCCGCCGCGGATCGGCAGGAAGTTCACGCAGTGGCCGACCAGTCGCCTGTCCTCGACCAGTGACTGCCCCGCCGTGGGCACCGCCACCACCAGGTCCTCAACCCCCGCCAGCCGCCCCATGAGCGCCTCGAATGCGGCGAGCAGCACCACGAACAGCGTGCAGCCATTGCGCGCGCCCGCACTCTTCACCGCCCGATACAGCGTCTTGTCGATGCGGTGGCATCGCGTGCCGCCGGCGTATGTCCGTTGCGCCAGGCGCGCACGGTCACTCGGCAGCTCCATCGGCTGTACCGGCGACGCGAACTGGCCAAGCCAATACGCCTCCACCGCTTCGCGCTCCGCCGCGTCACGTCGGGCCTGGCCTTCCGCATACGCGGTGAACGCCAGTACCGGCGACAGCGCCGGCTGACCCGCTCCGCGCGACGCGGCATAGAACTCCCCCAGCTCGTTGATGACCACATTCAGCGACCAGCCATCGCAAACGATGTGATG
>DATDIC010000667.1:0-11465 GCA_036521275.1 Acetobacteraceae bacterium | reverse complement strand
TGACGGAATGGTGGCGGCGCATCGACGGCTGGCGTGGAAAGCAGAGCCTGCGCTTCACACAGGACATGACCGCCGGTGCCGTCATCAAGCCGCAGCACGCGATCAGGCGCCTCTATGACCTGACGCGGACGGTGCGGAAGGACATCTTCATCACCACCGAAGTCGGCCAGCACCAGATGTGGGCCGCGCAGCATTTCGGGTTCGAGCAGCCGAACCACTGGATGACCTCCGGCGGCCTGGGCACGATGGGCTACGGGTTGCCCGCAGCGATGGGCGTGCAGATCGCCCATCCCGACGCGCTCGTCATCGACATTGCCGGCGAAGCCAGCGTGCTGATGAACATCCAGGAGATGGGCACGCTGGCGCAGTATCGCCTGCCGGTGAAAGTTTTCATCCTCAACAACCAGTACATGGGCATGGTCCGCCAGTGGCAGGAATTGCTGCACGGCGGCCGCTATTCCGAAAGCTACTCCGCCGCCCTGCCCGACTTCGTCAAGCTTGCCGATAGTTTCCATGCTGTCGGGCTGCGGGCGGAGAGCGTCGATCAACTGGATGATGTGATCCGGGAGATGCTGGCGGTCGATCGCGCGGTGATCGCCGACATCGCGGTAGATCCCAAGGAGAACTGCTTCCCGATGATCCCATCGGGCGCGGCGCACAATGAAATGATCCTCGGCCCGGAGCACGAGAACGAAGCGGCCGGTATTACCGATGAAGGCTTGGTGCTGGTGTGACCTTCGCCGGCGCATATTCCCGCACTTTACCTCTCCCGCATGCGGGAGAGAGCCTGTCCCCGACCCGATCGGGGATCGGCGCGCCCGAGCGCGCCGGGTGAGGGCCGCCGATGCCTGACACCACCCACCGCACCGCCACCATCGCCGTCCTGGTCGATAACGAAGCCGGCGTGCTGGCACGCGTCATCGGCCTGTTTTCCGGCCGCGGCTACAACATCGACAGCCTTACTGTCGCGCCGGTGGACGACATACGCGGCCGGTCACGAATCAACATTGTCACGTCCGGAACCGACATGGTCATCGAGCAGATCAAGGCGCAGCTCGACCGCCTGGTCCCGGTGCATCGGGTTGCCGACCTGACGCTGGAAGGCCCGCACATCACGCGTGAAATGGCCCTGATAAAGGTCGTGTCGCGTGGCGAACACCGGGCTGAGGCGCTCCGCCTGGCAGACGCGTTCCGCGCCCGGGTCGTGGACGCCACCACGGAAAGCTTCGTGTTCGAGATGACGGGCGCGACGGAAAAGCTGGATGCATTCATGGAGCTGATGCGTCCGCTCGGACTGGCCGAAGTCTCCCGCACCGGCGTCGCCGCACTCGCCCGCGGCACGCGAACGATTTAGCGAGCCGAGACTCAGGCTGCCCCCGCGCCTGGTCGCTTGGATTTGCAGGCGATAATTTATGAAACTGTGATCTAGATCACAGCCCGGCGGCCATTTTCAACGTGAGCTTGAGCGCCGCTCCTCGACGTGCAGCAAGAATAGCCGACAGTAGCCGATCACGATGCATGCCATGTCATGGCGGCACACCCGACGCGAACGGGGGGAAGATGGGCACCTTCAGTATCTGGCATTGGCTTGTCGTGCTCCTGGTTGTGCTGCTGTTGTTCGGCGCGCGAGGCAAGCTGCTGGAGAAGATGCAATTCCCGGCGCTGATCTTCGCCGCCGGGGTTCTGATCAGCACTATTCTTCTTCTGATCGGCCTCACCTCCAGGGCAGGAGATCTGCCGGACGGCTGGGATCTGCTGACCTCTGGCCTCGACATTTATCTCCCGACGGTCGCGGCGTCCGGCCTGACCTGGGTCGCGCTCGCTTATGGGCTTCGCGGCCTTGGCAGACCGGCCGGCACGGCCGGTTGGCTGATCTATAGTCTCGGCGTGACACTGCTCGCGAGTCCCATCGCGCTGGCTTTGACCATCCTGTTACGAATGGCCCTGCTCGGGATGCCACCACCGCCGTCAGCATATCTGGAGAATCCCAGAATCTGGTTCGGCTATCTCGATACGTTTCCACTAAATCTGATGGCGTTCGTGCGTGGAGCCATTCTGGTCGGGCTGATGACCCTTCTAAAGGATCGGGGGTTCGCTCCATCTTCGTCCAATCCTGGGCGCTGGCCGCCGGTGCCGATGTCAGGCTGTGGACCCGACGAGGCGACGCGCATCCTGTGTGGCAATGCTCTGCTTGCGGGGGCGGCGTTCCGCCGCAGCGTGCTGGCGTTCTTCCAGGACAGATGGACCGCGACCGCACCGGAGTTTGGGCTCGATACGCGCTTGTTGGTGAACGTCTGCGGTTATGCGGAGGCGCGGTCCAAAACATACAATCTAGTACTGGGCGCGGTTGCCGTCTTCGGTGCAATAATCGCGGCGGCCGCCCCGGAGATCGGGCTGCCATTGGCAATCCTCGTTGCCGGCTGCATCTGGTTTACAAAATGGCACAAGGAGCAGGCGCTCGCCAGGACGTTCGGCCAGGCTTCGTTTGACCGGACGCTTGCCACCGAAAGATTCGCCCACCAGCTTGACGGCAAGCTGGCGGCCGCTCTGCCGCAAGACGATCAGAACCTGATCGTGTATCGCGGGTTCATCCCGTTCGTGGGCGCCGGGATCGATCTGGGGGGCTGGTCGTTTGTTACGTTCGTGGATAAGCCGAAAGTCAAGGACGCGCCGAAGACAGTCCACGCTTTTACCGTGCCGGAACTGTATCTGACGCTCGACACTGCTATCGGCGGCCTGAAGCTGCCCAGGTTGCATTGCCGGGACTATTTTTTCGTCCGCGGCCTCGACATAAAGCGTGATCCTATGGTTCTGGCGGACCCGGCGGACCGGCCGCGCCAGTTTATCTCGCCGGAGCTGGGTGCGCTCTATATAGAAGAACAGGATGCGCGCATCCGCAACTACAAATGCATCCAGGTGATCGGCTGGGGCGGCGAGGTCATCGTTTCCTACTTCCTGCGCTGCTCGCTGCAAGGCACGTCTCTGCTTGTCGAGTTGAAGCGATATCTGCTGCCCCCACTGGCGGACGAGCACCGGCGTGTCGATCGGCTCGGCCGCGACCGCCTGGCGCTGCGGATCGGGCAGTTCATCGCCTCGCTTTTCATCGGGCCGGCTGTTGCGCTGGTCTCCCCATTCGTCGTGCTCGCCAGGCTGCAGGAGACGATTGCCAAAGCTCTGGTCAGCGACCGTCGGCGGGCACGTCGCCGCAGACGCACCGCGCAAAACGACCCTTCGTACGACTATGGCGCCGATACAACTCTTCGCGCCCGCTTCGCACAGAATGCATTTCTCCACTATTTCCAGAAATCCGATGCAGATTTCGACAACAAGCTGATCGAGCGCAAGATACTGGACGAGATAGAGCGCTTCCTTGACGAGAATGGTATTGATACGACCGACATTCGCGACCGGCAGACGACGATTCTCAACAGCGGCATTCTGGTGCAAGGCGGCGACGTTCGCGCGGAAAGCCTCGCCGTGGGCCAAGGTGCACAGGCAATCAAAGCTGAAGGGCAGAAGCCGACCGAAACCAGACGAAGCAAGGAGACAGTGGAATGACCCGCGCATCCGCCGGACAAAGCAGCCGCAACGACGGTATCCAGGCCAGCACCGTGCAGGCCGACGTGCTCGCGGTGGGGCAGAACGCGCGGGCGACGAAGCACGTGGCCGCCGAAGAGTCCCGGGTCCTCTTAGGCGCCGTCGAGCAGCTCCGGCAGGCGATCGCCGCACTGGAGTTGCAGCCTGCCGCGCGCGAGGTGCTGGAGCAGGACGTGCACGCGTTGGCAGAAACAGCACGATCCGGGCGGCATGACAAAAACGAGGCGGAACGCCACCTCAGAGGCATCGCCGATAAGCTCAAGATGATCGGCATCGTCATGACCGAGGCCGCCGGCGTGGCGCAGCCATTGGTGAAGATTGCCCACCTGCTCGGACTTTCGTTGCCTTTCCTCGCAGGTGGATGATGTCATCGCGCCGCACTGCCTGTGTTTTCGTCGCTACGTCGCCGGCGCGCGCACGCTATCGCAGCCGGAGTTGCCTGGCGAACGAACAGAGAACCGCGGCACGCTACGACCCTTTCTCCCGCCGTTCGCGCGGCGCCTCGACCACCGCGAGTGTCCCGGCCGGCGACGGCTTCAGCAGCTCGCCAACGCCGCCGCCCCCGTCCAGCCATGCCACCCACTGGGCGCGCTCGAGGATAACGGGCTGTCGGTCATGGATCGGCGCAACATCCGGCCCGGCGTCACAGGTCAGAAGCGTGAACGCATCCCCCTTCTCCCCGCGGCCAATCAGCCCGGCGAAGCAGAACCATTCCTGCCCGATCCGGGTGAAGCGCCAGCGCGTCTTCGGGCTACTGCTGCCGGTGAATTCGTAATAGTGCGACGCCGGCACCAGACAACGCCCACGCGTGAAGGTCCGGCCTTCTGAGCGCATGTTGATCACGGCACGCGCCTTCGGTCGACTGGGTGCCAGGCCCCACGGCAACTGCACCAGCTCTACGCCGCCCTCAGCCGGCCGGACGATTGGCGCGGCTTCCGTCGGCCAGATCTCGTCGCGCTGTTCCAGGTTGGGCGCCGCGTTTGGCTTCGGGACTACCAGGGGCAGCCTGAGATGGCTGAACTCCTCGATATACGCGCTATAGGGGACACGATTGCCGTAATCATTGCACATGCTGGTTGGGTCCGGGCGCCAGGAGTTTCATGCTATGGGCGGTCGCGCTTGCTTGCCACTCCCAGCCGCATGAGCTAGGAAAACCATGCCTTTGCGCTTCGATGCTGCTGTAGCTCAGTGGTAGAGCACCCCCTTGGTAAGGGGGAGGCCGTCAGTTCAATCCTGACCAGCAGCACCGGTCATCATCAGCCATTCATTTTAGCCAGACGCGCACTCCGACCCTGTCCTCGAAGCGATTGCATGGCCGCAAGCAACGACGCAATATTCCCATATTCGGCCCTCCGCTCACGCCTGTGTGACGATTCGCGAAGTCAAGGAACTCTCATTTGATGCCTCGTTACAAGGCATACACAACCACCGTTGTCGGCGCCCACAGCGTCCCCCGTTGGTACGAAGCCCTCGATCGCCTCGTCACGATGGGCCAGATCACCGGCGCGGATTTCGCGGACGCTCAACTCCGCGCCAGCCAGGCCGCGATCCTGGAACAGGAGATTGCCGGGATCGACGTGATCACCGGTGGCGAGATGCACCGCCGCACGCATAACCGGCATTCGCCGCCGAATGCGATGCTGAATTATTTTTGGCAGAAGATCCCGGCTTTCTACCCCGCCAACCGGCCCCGCCCTATCAGCTCGCACGATCCGAATGTGTTCCATCCTGCCGCTGTCTGCCGTGGCCCGATCGACGAAACGACGGACCTCGGACTCGTCGATGAATTCAGGGTGGTGTCTTCCTTTGCGCGAAGGCCGGTCAAGATCACCATGACAGGTCCCCATCTGCTCGCCGCCGTCTCATACGATGAGCACTATCACGACTTGTCACGGATGATGACCGACATCAGCAAGCTCCTCAATCGGAACTTCCGGCGGCTCGCAGAGGAAGGGTGCAGGCACATCCAGATCGACGAACCGTATTTCACCGTCGCCGAGGAGGCTGACGTGGCAGCGGCGGTGGACGCCATCAATCTGGCAATAGAGGGGTTGCCGGCCGATATGCACATTTTCGTGCATGTCTGTCAGGGAAACTACGCCGTCGGTCCCGACTATGACGGCCAGATCGGCCACCGCTATTTTGATACCGGACGATACAAGGCAGACCTCATCACCAGGATCGAATGCGGCGGTTTCCTGATCGAGCATGACATGACGTCGCACTATCACGGCCGGCTCGGGAACAAGCAGCTTGGGGTCGGTGCCGTCGATGTACAGGATCCCAATGTTGAACCCGCAGAACTCGTAGTCGATCGCATCAGGGCGCATGGCTGGCTCGCGCCCGAGCAGATAATCATCACCAGCTCCTGCGGGTTCAATCATCTCCCCCGGCATGTGGCGCTTGGAAAAATGCGAGCGATGCGCGAAGCCAAGGCCATTCTCGGCGGCAGCACGGAATAACCGACGCCCCATGGACGAGTCTCAGCACGATGACGGGGTTGCGAACGCCCATCTCCGACTCTCCCAGGAGCAACTGCGGCTTGCCGAACTGAACACCGGGATCGGTGCGTTCGAACTCGACGTGGAGTCCGGGTGCTGGATGACCACCCCACAGGTTGCCGTGCTGTTCGGTCTCGATCCCGGGCATCCGAAACCATCGCTCGCCGACTGGGAACCTGCCCTGTTTCCCGATGACCGGCTCAAGCTCCGTGCGGCGATCGCCACCGCGCGCCAGACCGGAGCTTTCACCACCGAAATCCGCGTCCGGCACCCTGACGGCAGCCTCCATTGGCTTGCCGGCAAAGGACAGAGCGCCGTCGATAAGGCTGGCTCCGCCCGTTGGCTGCGCGGCGCCTGGCACGACATCACCGAGCGGAAAGCGCTTGAAGCGCGCCTGCTGGCACTCAATGAAATGCTGCAAGCGCGGGTTGCCGAAGTTCGCGAAGAAGCCCGGGCCCTGGAGATTCTCAATCGCACCGGGGCGGCCGTGGCGTCGGAACTCGATCTCGAGCGCCTGGTGCAAATCGTCACCGACGCCGGGGTGGAAATCACCGAAGCGCAATTCGGTGCTTTTTTTTACAACACCGGCGACACGGGCGAGTCACGCTCACTTTACGCGTTGTCCGGCGCCCCGCGCGAGGCATTCGCAAAGTTCCCCATGCCGCGGAACACCGCCGTCTTCGGTCCGACGTTGCGCGGCTCGGCCATCGTGCGGTCCAACGACATTCTTGCCGATCCGCGCTACGGGCAAAACGCGCCGTACCATGGCCTGCCGCCCGGCCATCTTCCCGTTCGCAGCTATCTCGGCGTTCCCGTCATCTCCCGCTCGGGCGAAGTGCTCGGTGGCCTGTTCTTTGGACATGTTGATACCGGCGTGTTCACCGAGCGGGCCGAACATGTCGTCGTCGGGCTTGTGGCTCAGGCCGCAGTCGCCATCGACAATGCGCGGCTTTATCAGAAAAGCCAGCAGGAGATCGAATCCCGGACCCGCACCGAACAGGAGCTGCAGGCACTCAACCTGACACTGGAGCAGAGGGTCAAGGAACGTACTCAGCAGCTCGAATCCAGCTTCAGCCAGTTGCAGGAAAGCGAGCGACGCTTCCGCCTGCTGGTCGAATCAGTAACCGACTACGCGATCTTCATGCTCGACCCAGCGGGGAATGTGATCAAATGGAATCCTGGTGCGGAGCGGCTGAAGGGCTATACGGCGGCTGACATTATCGGCCAGCATTTTTCCCGCTTCTACACTCCGGAAGACCGCATCAGCGGGTTGCCCGCCAGGTTCATCGCCCATGCCACCCAGACCGGCAAATATGAAGGCGAGGGCTGGCGGGTCCGCAAGGATGGCAGCAGGTTCTGGGCCAGCGTGGTCATCCATGCGATCCGGGACGAGTACGGCGAGTTGCTCGGCTTCGCCAAGGTGACCCGCGATCTCACCGCAAAGCGCGAGGCGGAGCAACGCCTGCGCCAGTCTCAGAAGATGGAGGCGATCGGCCAACTCACCGGCGGCGTGACGCACGATTTCAACAATCTTCTCACCGTCATCTCCGGCAGCCTCGAAACCCTTCAGCGCCGCCTTCCGCTGTCTGGATCCGATGCGCTGCGGCGGCTTGCCGGCGCTGCCTCGCAGGCGGCATCGCGGGCGGCGGTTCTCACGCACCAGCTCCTGGCGTTCTCCCGTCGCCAGCCGCTGCAACCCGCGCCCGTATCGATCAACACGCTGATCAGCGGCATATCCGACATGCTTCGCCGCACCATTCCCGAAAACATTACAATAGAAACCGTTCTGGCCGGTGGACTGTGGATGGTCTTCGTCGATAACAACCAGTTGGAGAATTGCCTGCTGAACCTCGTCGTCAACGCGCGTGACGCCATGCCGGACGGCGGCAAACTGACGATCGAAGCCGCCAACGTCTATCTCGACGACGAATACGCTGCCCGCGCCGACGTAAATTCCGGCCAGTATGTCGGGCTGTTCGTCAGCGATACCGGCTTCGGCATGACGGCGGAGGTTGCCTCCAAGGCGTTCGATCCGTTCTTCACCACCAAAGAGGTCGGACAGGGCACCGGCCTCGGCTTGTCGCAGGTATATGGGTTCGTGAAGCAGTCCGGCGGCACTGTGAACATCTATTCGGAGGCCGGTGCCGGCACAACGATCAAGCTTTATCTGCCGCGGCTGATTTCATCCGAAATCGTGGCAGACCCCCACCAGATTCCCGAATCCGTGCCGCAGGGCACCGGTGAGACCATCCTTGTTGTGGAAGACGAGCCGGACGTACGCCGGTTCTCCGTCGAGATTCTCCAGGAGCTCGGCTACAGTGTGCTGGATGCCGCAACCGGCGCCACCGGCCTTCGCATGATCGACACGCATCCAGAGATCAGGCTGCTGTTCACCGATGTGGGTTTGCCGGGCAATATGAACGGGCGCCAACTGGCCGAGGAAGCCGTCCTGCGAAGGCCGGATCTGAAAGTGCTGTTCACCAGCGGATACGCCAGAAATGCCATTGTCCACCATGGCAGGCTCGACCCTGGCGTCGAACTGATCGTCAAGCCGTTCACGTTTGCTGGTCTGGCCGCCAAGGTTCGACACATCCTGGATGCGCCGTAACTGGCTAATCGCCCTTTGCCGGTCCGCCGCCAAACAGCCGTCCCAGCACCCCGCCAGGCGCCGGACGCGCCCGGTGCGTCACGTGCGGCCGGCGTGCTGGTGGTCGAACCGCGCTGCTGATCAGGTGCCGGCCGATATCGCGCGCAGCGATCCGGGCGCGCTGGAAGGCAAGCACTGCCGAGGATGTCTCATCCAGGCCACGATCACCCAGCCGGTCCGCCGCCGCACTCGCCGGACCAAACTCCCCCGCCCGGCGAAGCACGTCGATCCGGCGCAGCGCGGTCTCCACCTCCGCCGGCTCGCCCCACAGGAACGCCGCTTCGGCTCTCCAGCGCGCGGCATGGATGCTGTCGGCCGCATCGTCCGCTGCCCAGGCCGCCTGCAGCATCGCTTCCGCGGCGCCGTTGCGGTCGCCGATCTCCCGCAGGATCGTGGCCCAGCGCAGAAATCCCACCGCATAGGCCGGTTCCGACGCGGCCACGGCCCGGTACGCCGCGCTTTCCACCACTGGCCGCGCCGACGCCGGCAACGCCGCCAGATCAGCCGCCGCCGCAGTGCACCCGGCACAGCTCTGTACCCAGTCCGGCAGGGTCGAGCGCGTCGGCTCGCCCGGTCGCAGATCGAGGTCTGGCGCCCCATCCGGCGGTGGCGCCCGAAACGGCAGCGGCACCGGCGCGCCACAGACGCCGCAGAGCCGCTCGTCCGGCGTCATCACGCCAGCTCCGCGCGCAGCCCGTCGCGCAACCGCTGCATGGCCCGGGCGATCACCGGCTCTGACTGGGCAAAGCAAATCCGCAAGTGTCCCTCGCCCGGCGTGCCGAACGCGATCCCGGGGGCGACCGCCACAAGGTGGTTCACCACCAGCTTCTTCGCCAGATCCAGGCTGTCGGGTACGCCGTCCACGCCGACAAATGCATAGAACGCCCCGTCCGGCGCGGAGTAACGCACACCATTCAGCCCCGCCAAGGCTTCACCGGCCAGCGCACGCCCGCGCGCGCAATGAGCCCGGAATGCGGCCACGCCCGGCTCATCCTGCAGCGCCGCGAGCCCGGCATGCTGGATGAATGGCGCCACCCCGGAATGGGTTACCTCCACCACTTCCGAGACCCGGTCGCGGGTGCCGGCCGGAACCACCATCCACCCCAGCCGCCAGCCGGTCATCACCCAGGCTTTGGAAAAGCTGTTGCACACGATCACCCGGTCGTCCGGCTCCGCGACGTCCAGCAGCGACGGGGCAGCTTGCGCCCCATCATAGATCAGCCGGGAATACACCTCGTCGGAGATCAGCCAGACCCCATGGCGCCGGCATAACGCCAGGATCGTCGCCAATTCATCGGCGCTGGCGGTCCAACCGGTGGGATTGTTCGGTGAATTCAGGATGAAGGCGCGCGTGCCCGGCAGCAGGGTGGCCAATCGGTCGAGATCGAGGCGGAACCCTCCGACGGCCCGCTGCTCGAGCGGCAGCTCAACCACCTCCGCACCCCGCAGCCGAGCCGCGTTAGCCACGTTTGGCCACGCCGGGCTGTGCAGCAGCACCCTGTCCCCGGCCCGCACCGTGGCAGCCAAGGCAACCGCCACCGCCGTCATCCCGGAGGCCACCACCTGAATACGGGACTCGGCAACCGGCCGGGCGTGCAGCCGACTCAGATAATCCGACAGAGCCTGGCGCAGCTCCTGCAGGCCGCGTACATCGGGATAGCGCGTATGTCCGTTCGCCAGGGCCGCCACCGCCGCGTCGTGCGCAGCCACCGGGCTCGGTTGGTCCGACTCACCAAAACACACGAAATCCACGTCCGGCATGCCAAACGCCAAACGGCTGACTTCTATGATTCGGGAGCCGGGAAGTTCAATAATGTCCATCCGGTATCATCTAAGCGCGGGCCTCTGGGGATGCGAGACCGGCGCCCGCAAAGCTGATCCGTGCGGCCTCCCGCGACGACAGCCGACGATGACCTCACGCGCCCCTGAATCCGATCCCAAGCCCTGCTTCGTCAGGGTGGCGGGGTTCAAGCCTCGCGAAGCGACCGCCGCAGGCGGCTTGGGCTTGACGCCCGCCAGCCGGACGCAAGCACGATCAGCTATCGGATGGGGCAATGCGTTGGCGCAACGACTGCCAATCCGCAGGACCGTTATCCCCGTCGCCCGGTCGGCACGTCCCGGAACGGCACGTCCTTGTCGACGCGCACGTCCGGCGGCAGACCCAGCACCCGTTCGGCGATGATGTTGCGCATGATCTCGTCGGTTCCGCCTGCCAGGCGCAGGGCCGGCGAATAGAGCAGTGCCTCCTCGAACAGGCCCTGCATCGGCATGTGCGGCTCCATCTCCACCCCGGCCATGCCCAGCAGATCGAGCCCGAATGCCGCGATTTCCTGCGTCTTGCTCGCCGACACCAGCTTGATGATGGACGATTCCGGTCCCGGGGTCTGACCACGCGACAGTGACGTCATCGTGCGGTACTTGGTGAATCGCAGCCCCTGCGTACGCACGTACCACTCAGCGAGCCGCTCCTGCACCGCCGCGTTGTCGAGTGCCGGCCCGTCCTCCAGTTCCAGCCCGCGCGCCAGCTCGAACAGTTCCTCGAAATCCGGGCCCGGCGCCTCACGCATCATGTAGCGCTCGTTCATCAGCGTGGTCAGCGCCACCTTCCAGCCCTGCCCGACCGCGCCCACGCGCAGACTGTCCGGGATGCGCACATCCGTGAAGAACACCTCGTTGAAATGCGCGCTGCCCGACATCTGCCGGATCGGCCTGATCTCCAC
>DATDIC010000666.1:0-5522 GCA_036521275.1 Acetobacteraceae bacterium | reverse complement strand
ATGCGGCGAATGCATCCATGCCAACACGTGTTCCATGTGCCCCGGCCCCCTTGTCACCATCCCTGGCATTGCACTTGCCCGGATGGCTGGCTGTGAAGTGCGTCACAGGGTCTTGCTAGGGTGACCTAAACACGGAGGGATGAAGGCGCTCCGTCAATCCGGCACCGGCAGCGCCGGACAGGCAGAGAGTAGTTCAGTGTCAGCGGACGGAATATGTAACTATCACGAAACGTCATTTCGGCGAAGGTGCATCGTAGCATTCGTTTCGCGTGATTTCGATGAGCGACAGTAGCACTGACTCCAGTCCTAATCGGTCCAATGCCTGGACTGCCGACCAGCATCTCGTGGTCCCGGCCAAAGCCTTATCGGAGGATGAATACGAACTCCTACAAGAGTGGGTGGCAGCGTGCTCGACGACCGTCACCGCCTATGTCAGCCGCCGGGCGGCTGACAACTCGGCTCTCCACGGCCGCATCGTGGTCGTGGATAATAGAACCCGAAGGCCGTTCTACTTGGTCTACTCACCTCTGGACGCGAACTCATGGACCGTGGCCTCGGTGATCGAGCAAACCGAGATTGGCGAATTTCCGACGCTGTACGCCGCGCTGAGTTTCGTCAGGCCGGTCCGAATCCTGCATCCGATAGCCGCACTCAAAGCAACGCCGAATGTCTCTGAAGCGTGAGGCGCAACGCGGAATCAGGCCGGCATTGAATTCGGTCGGTCTAACGCCCTATCGCGACGGCGCTGATCCGACTTCGGCGTGGGAGGTTTGACCTACCCGCCCTTCTCCACAAGCCTGATCTGACTTTCGCGGACTACCCGCTCATGCCCGTCGATTTTGCTCTGGACCCGGTATTGAGGTTCGCCATCCACCAAGGGTAGCAGCCGCGTTATGACATGCGGCCCACGCGGTATCAGCGCATGCGGCCCGCCAAAAGGGGCCACGACTGTCTGCCCCACCTTGAAGCGATGGTAAGGTATTGCCGTTATATGGGGCGGTGCCACATCGGGGACAACCGGCGAGCCGCCTCATCTTGGCCGTGCTCGTTGGCGTCGGACATGAAACGCTCTGGGTAGGTAGCATTTGGCGCTCTACAAGCAGTCGCGCGGCTTTTGCCCACCGAGCCGGCTGCCTGGAGCGTGGTGGCAGAGAAGGAGCTAACGCCCCCGGTCGCCGGGTGTTCCTGCCGGCCTGCCACGGACGATAAGGAACAGGTTGCTGCCGCGATAAAAGGCGATTATCAAGGCGAATTCAGACACCTAATTCGTTTTATGCTGCATCAAGGACTGGCGAACCAATCGCTAGAGCCGGAGCAGGTCCTAGTTGCCAGTATCGCCAGTCCGCACTGCGGCCATCGCGTTTGCCACGACGAGCGCCTGCTGAAGCTGGAAGTCCGTATCATCCGGCTTGGTCGGATCGGACTCAGGGAAATCCTTAGGCGGCTTGCTCGGGATCGCCCTAGCGATTGGTGGCAGATCGGTGCGTTGCCCAGCCCCGACATTAGGTGCGCCACCCTCGTTCTTCAGCACATGGTTCAGATTGGCCTCGTGCTCGGGATCGAAACTCGGTGCCTCCTCGCGGGTCTCCGCCACCAGCACATCGGGCGCAATGCCCAGCCCCTGAATAGAGCGGCCAGACGGCGTGTAATAACGCGCTGTCGTAAGTCGTATGGCGCTATTGCCGGGCAACGGGATCACGGTCTGCACTGAGCCTTTGCCGAAACTGCGCGTTCCTACAAGCACTGCGCGGTGACGATCCTGCAACGCGCCCGCGACGACCTCACTGGCTGAGGCCGAGCCGCTGTTGATCAGGACTACCAGTGGAGCGCCCCTGATGATGTCCGCGCCCTTGGCGTCCAACCACGCGGCGTCCTCAGCATTACGTCCGCGCGTGGACACGATCTCACCCTGAGCGACGAAATCGCCGGAGACGGCTACAGCCTGATCCAGCAGGCCACCTGGGTTGTTACGAAGATCGAGAACAAGTGCCCTCAGCTTACCGCCTGCCTGCTCCTTGAGCGATTGGACTGCTCGTTTCACCGCCGCGTTGGCCTGCTCGGTGAACTCCGCGAGGCGCACATAGCCAACATTGCCCGGCTCCATCCGCTGCTTCACTACCTGGATGTGGATGACCTCTCGCCGCATCAATATTTCCAGTGGATGGTCCACGCCCTCGCGCTTGATCGTCACCGTGGTCTTGGTATTCGGGGGGCCACGCATTAGGTTGAGCGCATCCTCCGGCGAGAGCCCCTGCGTTGCCTTGCCGTTTAGCCCGGTGACGATGTCGCCTGCCTTGATACCGGCCTTGGACGCGGGTGTGTCGTCCAGTGCACTGATTACCTTGAAGAAGCCATTCTCCGGGATGACCTCGATGCCAAGGCCGCCGAATTCGCCCTTGGTGTCCTCCTGCATCGCGCGGAACTGCTCGGCGTTCATGTACGAGGAGTGCGGATCGAGGCCGGTCAACATGCCTTTGATGGCATCGTTGATAAGGTCGGTGTTGGAGACTGGATCGACGTATTCACTACGCACCCGCTCGAACACATCACCAAAAAGAGTGAGTAGACGGTAGGTATTGGCCCGGTCGGTGTCCTGGGCGAGCGCGGCATTGATGCCCAGATTGGCCGCGAATTGCCTCGCGATCAGACCGGACGCAGGGCCGATCGCCACACCGGCGAGAAAGGCGGTGCCGAGCAGCAGGGCGGTTGGGAGTCTCCTCCCTCGGTAGTCCATGCGGCTGATCCTCTTAGCGCGATGGCGGACCGGCGGCGCTTCCGCTTGCGCCTGTCGCGCAGTCATCCTTTCGCGCCAAAAGCACCTGCGTCCAGTGACCAATTGTTAAGAACAGCCGAAATGGGCGGCATCAGCGAACACATTGGGATGCACCAGGAGACGGGCTGCCGGAGCACGATGTGGTTGGCCAGTGCCCTAGTGTAGTTCTAGCGCCGGCTGACGGCCTCCCTGAAATCCGCCAGGGGGGGTGTGTCCCCCTTGGCATCCAAGGTGAAGTCGTCTCTCACGACACCGATGATAGCGCGCGTCTGCCACTGCCGCTCCACGCCAGGAAACGTCGCCCGGATGCTCGGCGGCGACAATTCGATCTACTCTCGGTTAAGCCCACAGAGGGACGCCCACTGGTCGTTGCCAAAACGTTCACTATATAGTGGGCAGACGACGCGTCGTATTGCCTCACGCAGCGTGAGGTTTGTCTGCGACGGCCTCCGGGGGCAGGCGAGGTGGGCACGGCCTCCGCCGGATAGGACTGGGAGGTGATCGAGATGGCAATCTTGATCGTGGATGACGACGCCGCTTTGTGCGAGACCTTGGTGGATCAACTCGCGGTCGATGGAGAGTTTACCGCCATCGCAGTCGGCACCATCGGCGAAGCTGAAGAAAAGCTGGGCGCGAGGGGCGCTCGGTTCGGTGCCGTGATCCTTGATGTCCGGCTGCCAGACGGCGATGGACGCGATCTGTGCGCAAAGCTGCGCCAGCAAGGGCAGCAGATACCGATCATCATGCTGACCGGGTCGGATGCCGAAACCGATGTCATACGCGGCCTCGATTCCGGCGCCAACGACTACATCGCTAAGCCGTTCCGATCCAATGAACTGCTGGCGCGACTGCGGGCGCAGGTCCGCATCTTCGAGGACGGCGGGGATGCAGTATTCGTCATCGGCCCCTACACGTTCCGCCCGTCCGCCAAGCTGCTGGAGGACCCGGTGGGGAACCGCAGCATCCGGCTCACCGAGAAGGAAGCTGGCATCCTGAAGTTCCTGTACCGAGCAGGGGCACCGGTTGGACGGCAGGTGCTACTGAACGAGGTCTGGGGCTACAACGCTGCGGCCGACACGCACACGCTGGAGACCCACATCTATCGGCTGCGCCAGAAGATCGAGCCCGATCCGGCGAACGCGCGCCTACTGGTGACCGTGGGCGGCGGCTATCAACTGGTTCCTGACGGTGTGCAGGTTGCGGCTCTGTAATCGACTACGGAACGGAACGCGATGGCATTGCGCATGGGAACGAACGCGCCGATCCTCTCGCATCCCCATTTGACACCACGACCGATCTTCGCTGGCTTGCACGCCGACTTCGATTCGCCATCGATCTCTGTGCCGCGTCGGAGAAGGTTGCCCTGTTGCCGCGCTTCTTCTCGCGAACACAAAACGCGCTGAAGCAGGATTGGTAGCCCGAACGTGGCTTCTGCAACTGTCCGTTTGCACGCGGCAGCACCCGTCTGGCTTGCCTGCGGTTTTGCCAGCGGGTCTCAACCGCTGATCGCGGCCAGACCAATCGAAAAACCACCATTGCAGGAGGCCGCTGGGCGGCTAGGGTGTAACGTCGTGGCGATCTACCACGACGAGAGGGCATCGGTGGCCCAGCGGCTGATCATAGATGGACTCTCGCGCGAGACACACACCGAAGTCGATCGCCGCGCGTTTATGAGGTGGGAGGGTCGGCTCGCTGAACAACATGCAAATAGTAACGCTCCCGGCAGCCAACGACGGCGAGCCATGCACAGCCCCGCCTGCGCTGATGGACAGATAACCCACTCCGCCGCTAGAGTTATTTGGCTGCTAAGAACACAGTGCTCCCGACTGCTTCGACATCGATCAGGAGGAACCAATGAAAACCACGCTGGCAGCCTGCGTTCTAGCAATAGCGTTTGTCGTCCCCGCGTTTGCCCAAGATGGCGCGAAAAAGGGGAGCGATGCCGACGAAGCTTTCATGACAGGTATCCGCAAGCTCGGCGTGATGTCTGGTCAAGCCTTCGCCTGCTCCAAGGAAACGGAGCAGCCGCAAATCGGCCAGGGCGCCATCGACCTCGCAACTCAGGTGAGCCTGCATTTTGGACTGCAAGCTGCGTTCATTTACAGCGGCTCGTTCGGCTACGGGATGGGGCATGATTTCGACCATTCGACCTGTCCTCAGGCGATCGACGACTTCAAGGCGCTCCAGGCCAAATATTTGGGGCGCTGAAATGTACACAATATCAACGCTACTGTTTGCGATCGTTTTGGTGTTCACCGGCAGCGCCATGGCGGCACCAGTGACGCGGTTCGTGCCGGACAGTGTCTCGCGAGCGATCAATACCGTTGACCGACCCGATGAGTCCCGAGTGATCCTCGTACAGCGCGGCGGACGAGGGGGAGGAGGCGGGCGGGCTGCTGGTGGCCGTGGTGGCGGCGGGACGAACCGCAGCGGTAACTTCAACAGCAACAACTTCCAACGCGACGTGGCGAACAACAGCAGCCGCAGAACAAACGTCAATGCGAGCAACCGAAGTGCGACCGCCAACCGCAGTGCGAACGTCAACGCCAACCGCAGCGCGAACGTCAACGCTAACCGGAACGTGAATGTCTACGGCGGCGGTGGCGGCGGCTGTTGCTATGGCGGCAACTACTCCTCTGGACCTAGCTGGGGTGGCGTTGCGGCAGGCGTCGCAGTCGGTGCCGTTGTTGGTGCTGCCGCGAATTCAGCCTATGCGGCGCCTCCGCCGACATATCCGCCCGGCTACGTC
>DATDIC010000665.1:0-2356 GCA_036521275.1 Acetobacteraceae bacterium | reverse complement strand
ACTTGGGTTGGGTGTGGGGGTAGGCGCCTACGGTGCTGCTGGTAACGCCCGAGTAGGCGCCCACCCCCACACCCAACCAAAACAGATGGATTGCAAAGGCACAGCCTTTGCCGGGGTCCCACGGGAACCATGGGGGCGGAGCCCCTGGCGGGGCCCGGGGGAGCGCCCCGATTGCCTTCGCTCAGGCGACGGCCAGGCCGCCATCGACGAGAAGATCGGCGCCGTTGATGTAGCTGCCCGCTTCTGAGCATAGCAGCAGCGCGGCACCTACGAGATCCTCCGGCCGGCCGAGACGCCCGGCAGGAATCCGCCGCTCCGTCTGCTGCCGACGGTCTGGCTGCGCCAGCCGCGCGCTGTTGCGTCCGGTCAGGATTGCCCCTGGCGCCAGGTTGTTCACGGTAACTCCGTGGCTTCCTACCTGCCGGGCCAGGTTGCGCACCCAGTTGAGCTGGGCGCCCTTGGTTCCGGCATAGACCAGCATTTCGGGGTGCGGCTTCACTTGCTGGATGCTGCCGATTGCCAGCACCCGTCCCCAGCCGCGCGTGGTCATGCCGGGGACGATGGCCTGCAGCAGCTCCATCGGGGCGCGCAGGTTGATGGCGATCTGCCGGTCGAAGCGATCGGTGGAAATTTCGTGGTATGGTTCCAGCAGCTCGATCGACGCGTTCAGCACCAGGATGTCGATTGGTCCGAGCGCGGTAGCGACTGTCTTGGCGAGGTTGGTGCCGGCGCCTGCCTGGGCGAAATCGGCTGGGAAGATTTCGGCGGCGCCGCCGTGGCGTTTTATGTCGGCGATGACCGACTCCGCGTCCGACTGTTCCTCCGTGGTGCCGGCGTGATGCACGCCGACATGGGCGCCTTGCGCTGCGAAACCCAGCGCGATCGCTCGGCCAATACCGCGCCGGGCCCCGGTGATGAGCGCACGCCGGCCGGTGAGGTCGAACATGGCAATGGGTGATTCGGCACTGGTCGCGGACATCTCGGCGGGTCGCTCCTTGCGAAGGCCACAGCAGCCCGACGCATAGCGTGCGCGCATCAATCCATCCAGGTGCCGCGGTTTGGACGTCGCATGATGCCGGCTGCTCGCGGGACGGATCTCGCGAGTCATGCCGGCGCAGGGGGGCATCCGTGGCGAGGTCGCGGGTTGCGTGGGCAGGGGTTGGATTCCCGCTTTCGCGGGAATGACGGGAGGGGCGCGGGTGTGACGGGAGGGGCGCGGGTGTGACGGGGAGTCGGAATGACGAGGACGGCAACGACGGGGAAGGGGGAGGTGGGTCTGCCTTCACGAGGGGGGTGTTGCCGCTGCTCGGGCCCGGCGGGCGGCGTCGCGGGCGATTTCGGGGCACAGCCCGACATAGCCGGCTGGGTCCAATAGCGCTGCGATCTGACCGGGGGGCACGTGCGCCGTCACTCGTGCGTCCTTTGCCAGCAGATCTCCGAACGAAGCGCCGGATACCGCCGCCGTCTGGGCCGCCTCGTAGACCACGTCGTGCGCGTGTTGGCGGCCGATCGCCTCGCCCAGCTTCAGCATCACCGCTTCTGCCATGATGAGCCCGCCGCTCAGGTCCAGGTTGCGTCGCATCCGCGCGGGATCGAGTTGCAGGCCGTCCAGTATTGTCACCACCCGGACCAGCGCGTCGCCGGTCAGCACCGCTGCGCGCGATGTCGCCTCGTGCATCATCAGCGTGTTGGCGCGGTCGGCTTCGTGCTCGGTCTGCGCTGCCTCCAGCGCGAGCGGCACCAGCGAGCGCAGTTCTGCTGCCGCGGCGATGATGTCCTGGCAGAGTTGCGGATTGCGCTTCTGCGGCATGGTGGAGCTGCCGACCGTTCCGGGGGGCAAGGGTTCCTCCGCCTCGCCGAATTCGGTTTTCATCAGCGTGTAGATTTCCCGCCCGATCTTGCCGCAGGTCGCGCCCAGCAATCCGAGCAGGCCGACATATTCCGCCAGATGGTCCATGATCGTGCGCGCCGGCACGCGCATCGGCTGCATGCCGAGATGCGCTGCCATGCGGGCCTGGATCTCCGGGCCTTGCGCGCCGACGGACGCGAACGTGCCGGCGCCGCCGCCGAACATCGCCACGAACAGGCGCGGTTCTGCCTGGCGCAGCCGTTCGACATGGCGCAGCGTTTCGTCGATCCAGACTGCGGCCTTATAGCCGAAGGTGAGCGGCAGGGCGTGCTGGCCGTGGGTGCGACCGGGCATCACCATGTCGGCGCCGCGCTCCGCCAGGTCGGCCATTGCCTGCAATGCCCGGCCGATCAGTGTCAGGAACAGACGATGCGCGTGGCGCAGCAGGATCAGATCGCCGGTCTGGGTGATGTTCTGTGTCGTGGCGCCCCAATGGACCCAGTGTCC
>DATDIC010000664.1:0-7124 GCA_036521275.1 Acetobacteraceae bacterium | reverse complement strand
GCCCGAACGACGTGATCTGCGCCCGCGACGGCGCATTGTTGTTCACCGATCCCTCGCTGCGGGTGACGTTCGCCGAGCGGGAGCTGGAGCACGCGGCGGTGTACCGCATTGCTCCGGATGGCGCGGTGACGATGGTCGCCTCGTTTGAGTATCCGAACGGCCTGGCGTTGTCGCCGGACGAGCGCACGCTCTACGTCGCCAACACGCGCTGGACCAAATACATCCATGCGATCGAACTGGACGCAGCGGGAACAATGGTGCGGCGGCGCATCTTCGCCGACATGTCATCGGACGGGACCAACGGTGTGCCCGACGGCATGAAGGTCGATGCGGCCGGCCGCGTATTCTGCACCGGCACCGGCGGCGTGTGGGTGTTCGCTCCCGACGGCACGAAGATCGGCATCATCGAGACGCCGGAGGTATGCGCCAATGTCGCGTTCGGCGGGCCCGATCTGCGCACGCTGCTGCTCACCGCAAGCACGTCGGTTTATACGCTGCGCGTGCAGACGCCGGGTCTCCCGCATCCGTGGTACAAGGTTCGCGGTGGATAGGCCCTCGCCGCCGCATGCGATCGCGCGCACCGATGCGACGTCGCAATCACACCGAGGTCGAGTTGGGAATGTTCTTCGGCAGGAGGTAAGGGTAGGGGAGCAGCCCGTCGGTTCCTTCGCGTTCACGGTTGCGGGCCTCGATCCGTGGCTGGATCTGGCCCGTAAGCTGGTCGTAGTAGCGCTTGCACACCGCGGCGGCCTTCGGCTCCAGGTCGCCGGCGTAGTCGAGAAGCTGGTCATAATGGTAGCCGGCCAGCGCGTAAGTGACGGATACCTGGGTCTGCGTATTGGTCACCGGCGGCAGGGTCGCCAGCAGGTCCTCGGGCGTCGTGGTGGTCTTCTGGAAGTCGGGCGGCGGCGGCGTGAACGTGGCGCCGGGATAGTTCGGCAGGAACGAGGCATACTCGATCTGCGGGAAGTTCACCGCGGCATGCTGTGCCGATGCCGTCCACAGAAGCTTTTGCAGGATGCCGGCCAGGTCTGCGCGGTTGGCGATGCTGGGCTTGAACCCCGGGACCTTGCCGGAGCCGCCGGCCTCGCGGGACAGTTCCTTCGCCCAGTTCTGCAACTCGTAGTCGCCGGTGACGTCGGCGTCGCTCAGGTAGTACAGCGCCAGGTAGTCGCGGGCGTAGTTCCCCAGCACGGTCCAGATCTCCATGCCATCATCGCGATACGGGAAGTACGGCAGGTCGGCGGCGGACAGTCCGCGCTCCTGGATATCCGTGGTGAAGTCGAGTTGATCGAAGCGCCACGCGTCGTAGCGGTTGGTGATCAGCGCCACCGAGCCGCTGAGCCCCGGGGCAAGAATCTGGTTGATGAGACCGTCGGGGCCAGGCTTCAGCAGCGTCAGCGAGCCGACCTGATTGATGACCAGCAGGGCCGCGAAATGCTTTCGCAGCAGCACGGTCAGCGGGTGCTGATATGCCAGTTGCCGCGCGGTCGCGAGGGCGAACGCCTCCTCGATCAGGTGCGTCTGGCCGAGGTGATTGACCGCCTGGTTGTAGCTCAGGTCGGCCGACTGCACGCACATCTTGGCCAGCAACCAGTTGTTGGCCTGTCCCGGTGCCCCCGCGTCAGCAGAGAGCATTACCGGGAACGTGTCCGCGCCCGTCGCGGCCTGGTTGAGCTGGATGGCCACCAGGTGCAATCCCGCGAAGTCACGGGAGCGGACGTAGAGAGCGATCGGCGCCATGATGCGCCGCCCCTTCTGCCAACCCGGCGCATTCTGGTCTCCAGTGACAAGGCTCAGCGGCTCGTAGTCGGCAACGAACAGCCGTCCCTGCTCCACCGCCGAAGCGAGCGTTGCCTGTGGTCCCAGGAAGGGCCGCACCGCCGCGTCGCCGATCTTCGCCGAGAGCTTGGCCCGCAGCGCTGGCCACGCCGCCCCCACTTTGCCGTCCAGGGTGACACGGCGGATGATCATCGGGTTCAATCCGCCCAGGCGCTGCGACGCGAAGACGCGGTCCTGCTGCCACTGCTGCACGATGTCCGGCGTCTGCGGCAGCGTGTAGACCCTGGCGTAGGCGATCAGGCTGGGAATGGGTTCAGCCGGCGCCGCGGTGGGGCCGGGACGACCATAGGTCGCGGCGATCGCATCCAATGTCCACGTTGCAGGCATCAGGTTCTGCCTGACGACTGCCTCGATCTGGCTGGCGGCGACGGTCGCGGACAGGTCGCCGGCGCCGAGCCGCTGCAGGATTTTCCAGATCTCCAGGTTCAGAAAGATCTTGATCTGGTTTGTCACTTGGCCCTGGACCCAGGTGAGCAATGACGGCAGCTCGGCGATCGCGGCCGTGCTTGTGGCCATCGGCATTGGCAACGCCGTGTTGGTGGTGTCGTACTGATAGATCTGCTGGGAGGCAAAGAGCTGCGCCGCGCGCTCCGCTTGCTCCAGCAGGCTGTTCTTCTGCGGCAGGGACGGGGCTGACCAACTGCCTGTCGGAGGTGGCGACGGACCCGGCATGACAAGCCTCCAGAGTTTAGTGGGTGACGGAGAGAAACCGATCGGTCGACAGTTATCGCTGCGCGAGTCGCGCCCATCCGATCGAGCATGTCATGGTCCGGACGGGCAAATCGATCGTTGGGTGCACGTGAGACTGTCGGGTCGGACACTGTCTCAAGCGGAACGCGCGGATGGCCGGGGGGAACGGTCTGACACCACGAAACGGAGCATGCCTGCGCCTCTCTTGCAACCGTAGATCGTGCCGAAACTGGCGAATGCTCGGTCCCCTGGCCCGTAGCGACTGAAATCACGGGTTTGTGATCCTGGCCTCTTGGATTCGAACCGCGGCGTCCCGAAGTTGTGGGCTGTCCGGAGCAATACCTGTCTGACGTCGCCTTATCCGAACGCCGGCGCCACGTGCAGCATGAAGCGGGCCATCTCTTCCTTCACCTGCGCGTGCGGCTTCAGGCCGACGTTGAAATACAGGATGACCTCGTCGAACCCCGCCGCTTCGACCTGCTTCAACACCTCGATCATGTGCGCCGGCGCGCCCAGCAGCACGGAGTTCTCCGTCAGGTCTTCCGGTCTCACCGTCTGCAGCCGTTCCACCATGCGGATGAAGTAACGATAGCTCGGCGGCGCGGTGGCGGGATCGCCAGGGAAGGCGGGGATGACGCATTCGCGGTAATAGCGGATCTGTCGTGCACGGGCCGCGGTTTCCTCTGCCGGCGTGTCGGCGAAATGGATGAAGTAGCTGCACATCAACCGCCCCGGCGGAGTGCCGTGCTTCGCGCAGGTCGCATGGTACAGATCGGCCACTTCGCGTAGGCCGCCGAAGCTCAGCGTTGCGGCGAACGGCGCGACGATCAGCCCGCAGCCCAGTCGCGCGGCCAACGTGATCGATGGCTGAGAGAACGACGCGATATAGGTGGGGATCGGCCGCTGCACCGGTTGTGGGGTGATCGCCACGCCGTCGAACGCGTAGTGGCGTCCGCGGTGCGAAACCGGCCCGTCGGCCGACCATAGGCGGCGCACCACCGCCATCCCTTCCTCGAAGATCGACTGATTGTCCTCGAACGACACGCCCAGCGGGGCATATTCCCGCCGGTCGTAGCCTCGCCCCGCGGCGAAATCGACCCGGCCGCCGGAGAGCAAATCGAGGGTGGCCCATTGCTCGGCGACGCGGATCGGATGATGCAGCGGCAGCACCGTGACGGCGGGGGCCAGGCGGATGCGCTGGGTGCGTGCGGCGACATAGGTCAGCGCGAGGTCGGGGCAGGACAGTACGCCGAGCGTGCTGAAATGGTGCTCGCCGATCCAGGCGGAATGCAGGCCGATCCGGTCGGCATGGATCGCCTCGTCGATGATGTCCGCAACGAACTGGTTGGGCGTGCGCCGGTTGTCACGATAGGCGTTGTCGCTGAGCGTGAAATAGCCGAATTGCATAGCCTCGTCTCCTGTCGGATCCACGCGTGCGCTGCATCAGGCCGGCCGTGCGCCGAATGCTCGCGATATTGGGCAAGTACATGCTCATAGGTCCGTCACGGCCGCGGGTCACGCCGCCTTGCGGGCTGGGGCCACGACGCAGACCGTGCGCAGCCTGAGGGTGCCGCCGGCGGAAAGCTCCGCTAGTCTGCCGCCACCAACGACGCGAGAGGAAACGCCGCCATGAGCGATATTCTGCCGACCGCCACACGCGTGTCCGACCCCGGCATCCGCGCGCTGTACCGGCTGGAGAACCGCTGGCAGGCCTGGCTTGATGTCGAGGTCGCGCTCGCCCGTGCCCAAGCCGAACTTGGTATCATCCCGCAGGACGCCGCCGAGGCGATTGCCGATGCCGCCCGTCTGGAGAAACTGGACCGCACCCGTATCGACGAAGGCTTCGCCCGTACCGGCCACACCATTGTGCCGCTGGTCTGGGAACTCAGCCGCGTGGTCGGGGAAAAGCATGGCGGCTGGGTGCACTGGGGTGCCACCACGCAGAACATCACGCAGACTGGTGATTTGCTGGTCCTGCGCCAGGCGCATGGCGTGTTCCTGAAACTGATCGGGGAGGCGCTCGCCGCGATGGCCGAACTTGCCGAACGCGGTGCCGACATGCCGATTCCCGGACGCACCCACGGTCAGCACGCTGTGCCGGCGACGTTCGGCTACAAGGTGGCGGTCTGGATCGACGAACTGATCCGCCACATCGGGCGGTTCCGCCAGGCGGCGCCGCGTATTTTCGTCGCCATGCTGGGTGGGGGTGCCGGCACGTTCGCGTCGCTCGGCAAGCAGGGACCGCTGGTGCAGGCGGGGATCGGGCGGCAGCTCGATATGCTGCCGATGACCATTCCGTCACGCGCGCTCGGCGATCACCTCGCCGAAAACATATGTCTCCTCGGATTGCTCGCGGCAACCTGCGGCAAAATCGGCCGCGAAATCTATACGCTGATGAAGACGGAATTCGGCGAAGTCGAAGAGCCGGTGCCGCCCGGCACTGTCGGCAGCTCCACCATGCCGCAGAAACGAAATCCTAAACTGTGCCAGGATATCATCGCCGCGTCGGCGGAAGTGCGCGCGCTGGTGCCGCTCGCGCTGGAGGCGATGCAGACCGAGCATGAGGCCGACCGCACCACCAGCCTGATGATGGATTCCGCCGAAGCGCGCGCCTGCATCGCCATCGGCGACATGCTCAGCAGATTGGGTGAGATCATGCGTGGGCTGCGGCTGGATCCGGCGCGGATGCGTGCGAATCTCGATCTCGGCGGCGGGTTGATCATGGCCGAAGCGGTGATGCTGCAACTCGGCGCCGTCATCGGCCGGCAGCACGCGCATGACGTCGTCTATGAGGCGGCGCAGAGCGCCTTCACGGAAAATCGTTCGTTCGCCGGATTGCTGTCGGCCGACCCGCGCGTCACCGCGCACCTCGATGCGCGGGCGATCGAGGCATTGCTCGATCCGACCGCGTATATCGGCCTGTGCGGCGAGATGGCGCGCACGGCGGCGCAACGGGCGCGTGCACAGGTGGAAGAGATCGGCAGGATGTAGGCGCGGCGCCGTTATCGGATCGCCGCCCGCATCCCCGCACCTGCGCGCCGCGACGGATTGAACGGCCGCAGGTCAAGCGATGGCTCCAGACCGAGCGCTGCCTCCGCCAGCAGCTTCCCGGCGAACGGCCCGATCGTCAGGCCGGCCGCGCCGAGACCATTGCCGACCAGCAGTCCATCCACGCCGCCCTCCGGTCCCAACAGTGGCAGGCCATCGGCCGATACCGGCCGGAACCCGACGCGCGTTTCGATGACGGTGGCCAGTGCCAATCCCGGAGCGACACGCAGCGCGTGCTGCAGCACCTCGGCCTGCCCGGCGGCCGTCACGCGATAGTCGAAACCGGCGCTGGCTTCTCGCGTAGCACCTGCAACCACGCGGCCATCTTCGAACGCCAGCAGGTAATGCTCGCTCTGTGGCAACACGACCGGCCAGGTCGAAGTGTCGGCGCCGGGCATCTCGAAATGCATGATCTGGCCGCGCATCGGGGCGATTGCCGGCGCAATGCCAACCGGGCACAGCACGGCCGGCGCCCAGGCCCCGGCTGTGACGACGACGACATCGGCGGAGAGCGTCTCGCCCGCAATCCCTACCCCGATGACGCGGCCGCCGGCCATGGCCAGCGCGGCCACGCCGTCGCGCCACCCCGCGCCGAGGCGTTGCGCCGCGCGTCGCAATGACGCCGCCAGTCGCCTGCCGTCCACGCGCGCGCCACCGGTGACCAGCACCCCTGCCAGGCCGGAGTGCAACAGCGGAAACCGGTCGTGTGCCTCGGGGGCCGAGAGACGGTGCACTTCGCCGGCATCCGGCGCCTCTGCCGCCCGCGCGCTAACGTGGTCAACGATGAAGTCCAGTTCCCTGGCGTCGTCCGATACGCAAAGGCCTCCGACACGCGCGTAGCCGAGGTCATGCTCGCCGCACGCGTCCAGTAACGCAATCAGTTCGGCATAGTACCGGGCACCGGCTGCGTACAGCCGGTAGAATGCACCTTCGGCACCCGACACCCACGGACAGACGATGCCCGCGCCGGCGGCGGTCGCGCGGCCCTCGTGTGCCGCATCGACCAGCATAACTTCGGCTCCCGCACGAGCCAGGTGGAACGCGGTGCTGGCGCCCAGTACGCCCCCGCCGACGATCGCGACACGCATCGCGACTCAGCTCACCGCACCGCCGGCGCGCAACGCCGCGATTTTCTCTTCCGTGTAGCCCAGTGCATTCAGCACCTCCTGGGTATGCTCGCCAGCCGCGGGTGGCTGGCGGCGCAAGCCGGGCGCTTCGTCGCCGAAACAGATCGGCGTGGTCGGCAGCTTTGCCACGTTGCCCTTCGGCATGCGGATCGGCAGCATCCGCCCGTGCGCATTCATCTGCGGATCGTCGAACAGGTCCGATGGCGTGCGCTCCGGCGAGAACGGGATGTTCGCCGCGTCCATCATGCGTTCCAGGGTGGCGATCTCGTACTCAAGCGCGATGGCGGCAACGTACTCGCGCAGCGCGGGGCGATTCGTCACCCGATCGGCGTTGGTGGTGAAGCGTGGATCGGCCGCCAGATCAGGCCGCGCGAAGTCCTGGCAGAAGCTGCGCCAGTGGTTGTCGGAGGTGATCCC
>DATDIC010000663.1:0-4646 GCA_036521275.1 Acetobacteraceae bacterium | reverse complement strand
TTCCTGGTCCTGGCCAAAGGCGCCACCGTCCTGGTGCCGATCGTCTATGGTCGTGCGGTCGACGCATTGGCCCCAAAGGGCCACCCGCTCCCGGGCGGCCTGCTGGCCATTCCTGCCGCATTGATCGTCTCCTACGGACTGCTGCGCATCGGCTCCCAGGGGTTCGGTGAGTTGCGCGACGCCGTTTTCGCTGCGGTGCAGCAGCGTGCCGCACGAAAACTGGCCTTGCAGACGTTTGAGCACCTGCACGCCCTGTCGCTGCGCTTCCATCTCGACCGCCAGACCGGCGGGCTGTCGCGTGTGATCGACCGCGGCACCACTGGCATTCAGACCGTCCTGCGGCTGGCGATCTTCAACGTCATCCCGACTCTGTTCGAAATGCTGATGGTCACGGCCATCATCTGGGGCCTGTTCGACTGGCGGTTTGCGCTGTTGACCCTGGCTGCGGTCAGTTCCTATCTCGGTTTCACGCTGGGCTTCACCAATGTCCGAGTGCGGATCCGCCGCACCATGAACGACACCGACAACGAGGCACGCACGCGCGCCATCGATAGCCTGCTGAACTACGAGACGGTGAAGTATTTCGGCAACGAGCAGCACGAAGCGGCGCGCTTCGATGCATCTCTGGCGCGCTATGAAAAGGCCGCGGTGCAGAGCCAGGTGTCGCTGAACATGCTGAACCTCGGGCAGGCGGCGATCATCGCTGTCGGGCTGACCGCCATCATGCTGCTGGCGGCGCAAGGGGTGCGCGCCGGCACGATGACGGTGGGCAAGTTCGTGCTGGTGAATACCTACCTGATGCAACTTTATCAGCCGCTGAACTTCCTGGGATTCGTGTACCGGGAAATGAAGCAGGGCCTGGTCGATATGGAGCAGATGTTCCGACTGCTGGAGGTCAAGCAGGAGGTGGCGGACCGCCCTGGCGCGCGTGCCCTGGCGGCGCATCTATCGGACGGGCCGGCTGGCGAGCTTCGGTTCGAGGCTGTGCAGTTCGGCTACCGCCCCGACCACCCCATACTGAAAGGGGTCGATTTCACCGTCCCCGCTGGAGCGAAGCTGGCGATCGTCGGCCCGACCGGGGCGGGAAAATCCACCATCAGCCGCCTGCTGTTCCGCTTCTACGACGTGACCGGTGGCCGCATCCTGATCGATGGGCAGGACATCCGCGACGTGGCGCAGGACAGCTTGCGCGCCGCGATCGGCGTCGTGCCGCAAGACACCGTGCTGTTCAACGACACCATCCGCTACAACATCGCCTATGGCCGGCCGGGCGCCACCAAGGCCGAAATCGAGCAGGCTGCCCGGCTGGCCCAGGTGCACGAGTTCGTCATGGCGCTGCCGGACAAATACGAGACCCGCGTCGGCGAGCGCGGCCTGAAATTGTCCGGCGGCGAGAAGCAGCGCGTGGCGATCGCCCGCACCATTCTGAAGGATCCCCGCATCCTTGTCCTTGATGAGGCGACCAGCGCGCTGGACACCCGCACCGAGCAGGGCATCCAGACGGCGCTGCGCGCGGTGGCGCGTCATCGGACCACGCTGGTGATCGCGCACCGGCTGTCCACGGTGATAGATGCGGATGAGATCATCGTGCTGCAGGACGGCCGGGTGGCCGAACGAGGCACCCACGCCGGGTTGCTGGCACGGGGCGGCCTCTATGCACGTATGTGGGCCTTGCAGGTCCTGGAACAGGACGAGATCGAAGCCGACCCGGTCCCGGCCGAGTGATGCGGAAGGAGTGCAAAGCAATGCCGATCGACGACCCCACCGAGGAGCCTCCGCCCGCCGAGCTGTCTCATGCCGGAGCGGTGATCGACAAGGCGATCGAGTATATGGCGGGGCAGAATATCGGCGAGCTGGCGATGGCATCAGCCCTGCTGGGCGGCGCGCTGGCACTGCTGACAAACTGCGTCGCGGATGAGGGGATCGTGCGCATCCTGAACAACGCGATTGCCAGCGTACGTGCCGGCGAATTGCGGCGGGAGACGGAAGGCGACGCGGATTGATTCTGTTCGGGATGCCCGGCGGGACAGATTGCGGCACCGTCAAACATGTCCCGCTACGCCGACGAGAATGACATCATGACCCGGGCGTTGCGCCACAGAGCCTCAATCGAGAGAGCCTCAATCGAGCTTCACGCGGACGACGACGCGCCATGCTTGGCATGCTCCTCGTCGAACACGTCCAGTGCAAGCGCGGAGTGCGCATAGGCGCCGCCAGCACGCATCTCGGCCGCGACCCAGATCGCCTCCATCAGCTCCTCGCGGGTCGCCCCGGCGCGCAGCGCAGCTTTCGTGTGCCCCTTGATGCAATACGGACACTGGGTGACGTGCGCGACCGCCACGGCGATGATCTGCTTCATCTTTGCCGCCAGCGCGCCGTCGGCGAACACTTGCCGGCTGAATGCGTCGAAGGCGGCCTGGGTCGCCGGCGCCAGCTCGGCGCGGAGCTTGGATGTCTGGTGTGTGGCCGGAGGATACATCGGGTTGGGCATAACAGGTTCCTTCCTTGCAGTCGACGATTGCACATTCAAGTGCCCGGCTTGGGCGAGAACAGCTCTGACTTGTTGGGCTTGTCCTTCCATTCGTCGGCGTCTGCCGGGGGTTCGCCCTTTCGCGTGATGTTGGGCCAAAGCGCGGAATAAACGCGGTTCGGCTCGGCCCATGCCGCAGCCTTGTCGTCGCTGTCGGGCACGATGGCGTCGACCGGACACTCCGGCTCGCAAACACCGCAGTCGATGCACTCGTCGGGATGAATCACCAGCATGTTTTCGCCCACGTAAAAGCAGTCCACCGGACAGACTTCCACGCAATCCATGTACTTGCACTTGATGCAATTCTCGGTGACGATATAGGTCATAGGTTGCGAACCTTACGAATTGCCGCCGCGATGCCGCGTGCTGCGGGATGCGCGCCGGCGGGTGCGAACGGACAGTTGGACCTGGAATCGATCATCGACCTTCGCCCTAGGCCATCGATGGCAGCTTCAAAAGCTCGGACAGACGCTGTCCCGGGCCAATGAGATCCGCCAGTGTCATGCGATCCAGCACTGCAAGGAACGCTTCGAGGGCAACGCCAAGCGCATCCCGCAATACGCAAGCCGGTTGGATGCAGCAGATCGTGCCACTGCCGAAGCAGGGCACGATCTCCAGGTCCGCCTCCGTCCGGCGCATGACCCGCCCTACGTTGATCGTCTCCGGCGACTTGGCAAGCCGCAGCCCGCCACGCTGGCCGCGCACCGTCTGCACCTCCCCGGCCTGTGCGGCCTGATGTACGACTTTCGTCAGGTGGTTGGCCGAAATGTCGTATGCCGCCGCGATTTCATCGATCGTGCATAACGTGTTCGGGCGAAGCGCCAGATAGATCAGCGTTCGCAGCGTATAATCGCTGAAGGTGGTCAGGCGCATGTGCGTGATGCCGTCGGTCGGCGGCGCAGGGAAGCGACCGTCGGATCGTGCAGTACCGGGGGGTGGAGGGCATACACAAGCGTCCTGATCCCCGCCTCCGTGATCTCGTCAAAGTGCGCCGTCATAGGAAAATCACCACGGCTGCGAGGACGATCACCAAATTCCAGAACAGCATGTCGATCAGGGTCCGGATCATCACCCGATCGTCGACCTTCGTCGCTCCCAGCAGGTCGCAGACGAGATTGCCGGGCAGAAAGAAGAGCTTGATCGCGAGTTTCATGGCCGCACCCCAAAGATGCATGTCTAGTACATGTTAGAGGATGGCGGCCTGAAAGCAACTCCTTGTCGGTGCCAAACGCCCGGCTTCTTCGCAAATCGGCGTGCGGCTGACGGTCGACAGCCCCCCGCTATGCTACGCTGCGGCTTATGTGCGGTCGTTACGCCGGTTTCCTGCCGGCTGAAGCCCGTCCCGCATTTTCGGCACGGCCAACCCGCTGCCGGACATCGCGGCGACTAACGGGCCTGACATGTTGCGGCCTATCGAGGAGGGGTGAATGCGCAAATTCCTGCTGGCCATCTTGGCCGCGATAGGTGTGCCGTTGGGGCTGGCGCAAGCGGCCGTGATATCGGTGGTCAATCCCACTCTGCCGACACAGCCTCCGCCAACCATAGGGCCCGCGACACCAGCTCTGTCGCCGGCATTCACACAGCACCCGTTTCCCTTCTCGGACCATCCTGCACCGGCCGTTTCATCGCCACCGGACCTCACCGGCGCTGCGCCATCGGCGGGGGTGTCGAAGCAGGATCGCCGGTGACGCCATGCGCCCTGCTGACGCCCCGCCATTAATGCGCGTCATCGCTACAAACGATACGAATGCATTTTTCGGCACCGCGTGCGTCCCGTCAGTGGCGCAACCGCGCGCGCGATGTCCTGGACGAAAAACCCCGCCAACTGGTGTCTCTTTATTAACGGTGTTGCAGCCGAATTCGAAGCGGTGGTGCATCGGCCTGCACAGCGCACCCGGCCCGACCTTCCATTTCCAGCGCCCGGCGCCCCCAAAGCAGAGGAAGCCAGCGAAATAAGCCCAAGGCCGTAGAACCGGCTGAAGCCGCGCCTGCCCGGATCGTGGTTGCGCGCAGGCCGGGTCGGCCTCCGACGCTTTGGCCAACCGACCCGAATAGGGCGGCAGAGGCGGCCGATCGGCTGTGGCGTGAGCTGGTGCGGCGGGCGACGGGGAAGGAT
>DATDIC010000662.1:0-3350 GCA_036521275.1 Acetobacteraceae bacterium | reverse complement strand
ACGGATGTTGCGGACCGCGGAGAGTTCTTCCCACACCCAGCTCGCCCGCAATTTTTCCGGGTAAGCCGTCAATTGGGCCGGCCGGTCGCCGCCTAGCGCCTCCGCGACCGCCTCCGCCGCCAGCATGCCGGATTTCATCGCTGTATGTGTGCCCTTGATCTTCGGCACATTCATGAATCCTGCCGCATCACCGATCAGCGCCCCGCCTGGGAAGATCAGTGTCGGGATCGACTGGAACCCACCCTCGTTCAGCGCCCGAGCGCCGTAGCTGATCCGCCGGCCGCCGTCGAAATGATGTCGCACGGCCGGATGGGTCTTGAACCGCTGCATCTCGTCGAACGGCGACAGGAACGGATTGCGGTAGTCCAGCCCGACGACGAAGCCGTAGGAAATGAGATTATCGCCGAAATGATACAGGAACGACCCGCCATAAGTCTGCCGGTCCAGCGGCCATCCGACCGTGTGCTCGATCAGGCCAGGCTTGTGGCCGGCCACCGGCACTTCCCATAATTCCTTGATGCCAATTGCATAAGTCTGCGGGTCGTGGCCCTCGCGCAGATGGAACTGCTCGAACAGCCGCTTGCTCAGCGATCCGCGGCAGCCTTCCGCGAACAGCGTGTAGGGCGCGCGCAATTCCATGCCGCGCTGATACGTGCTGGTCGGTTTGCCATCCTTGCCGATCCCCATATCGCCGGTGGCTATGCCCAGCACCCGGCCGTTTTGTTCCAGAAGCTCGGCCGCCGCGAAACCGGGATAGATCTCCACGCCGAGCGCCTCGGCCTGCTGCCCCAGCCACCGCACCACGTTGCCCAGGGACACGATGTAGTTGCCGTGGTTGTTCATTTGCGGCGGCGTCGGCAGCCGCCGGGCCGCCGTCGCGGTCAGGAACAGGAACCTGTCTTCGTGGGCCGGCGTGTTCAGCGGCGCGCCCTTGTCCGCCCAGTCGGGGATCAGCTCGTTCAGCGCCCGCGGCTCCAGTACCGCTCCCGACAGGATGTGCGCGCCGACCTCACCGCCTTTCTCGACCACGCAGACGGAAGCCTCCGGTGCCACCTGCTTCAGCCGGATCGCCGCGGCCAGTCCCGAAGGACCGGCGCCGACGATCACCACGTCGAATTCCATTGCCTCCCGCGGGCCCGGATCGTCCGCCATACGCTATCTCCCTGTTCCGCGGCGAACCTAGGGTATCCGTCCTGGTCAGGCGAGGTCAGGCCTGCTCGGCTCCCGCATTCGCGTTTCCGCCGTGCTGTCGCTGCTGATCGCTGTTCCGCCGCTGACCTGCGACGCCCGCCGATCGTCGCAACGGCAATGCCGGTCAGCGCCCGGGCCCGGCCGGTGACCTCAATCGGCCAACACCGATCACGCGAACACTGCACGCATCGTCGCTTGCCTTCGCGACCGCTCGCGCCTGCCGCCCTCTGCCGCGCCGCTCACCGTCTCAGGGCAGCACGCCCCGCTGCACATCGATACCAATTCGCAGGCTCTGCCCGATGCGCCGTGCCCGTTCGATAACCCGCTCGGCGCCGGCTGGCGGGCACACCCGGTGCGCCGTCTCCTCGAACAGTTCCAGCCAGCGCGAGAAATGCGCGGCTTCCAGATCCAGCGGCAGATGCGCCGCCATCGGCTGGCCATGGTACCGCCCGCTCATCAGCGCCACCGACGACCAGAACGCGCTGATCTGCGCGATGTGCGCCTCCCAGTCTTTCACCACCGCGAATTTGGGTCCCAGCAGCGGGTCCAGCCGCGCCGCGCCATAGAATTCACGAACCAGGCGTTCCAGGATCGCCTCATCCAGCCCCGTCGCCTCCATGATCTCGCGCGTCAGTGCCGCCCGCCGTTCGGGACCCTCCGGCACCGGCGCGGACGGCGTGCTCATCGGGCGGCGAAGCGAGGGAACAGCACGTTGTTCTCAATATGCACGTGCTCCATCAACGCGTCGGTGAAGCTCCGGCAGCCTGCGTACAGCGCGCGCCAAGTGCCGCAAGCGTCCGCCGGTGCCGCGAAATTGCCGGTCCGCTCCTCCAGCAGCCGCAAATACGCGCCGTGGTCGTCATGTTCCGCCAGCATGGCCGCGATCGGCTGGGCGATCATCGGATGACCGCCCTGGCGGATCAGGGGAAACAGCACCTGTTCTTCCTTTCGCATATGCGCTTCCAGCTCGTTCGAAAGATTTTCCAGCAGATCGGCCAGTCCGGCCGGAACCGCCGGATGCGAGCGGTGCACCGCCTCCACGCGCCGGGCGAGCCGGACCAGCTCCGGCAAATCGGCGCGATGCGCGGCGTGATAGCGCGTTTCGATCAGATCCGTCAGCGCCGCACTGTTGTCCGGCAGTGCGACACTCTGCTGGGCATCCGCCACCGCCGCCAACTCGGCTTCGATCGCGGCCACGGACAGGTTTTTCGCCGCCGCTGCCTCCGCCAGCGACACAAGGCCGCCGCAGCAGAAATCCAGCCGGTGCCGTCGGAACACGGCCGTGGCGACGGGCAGCGCGGTTGCGATCTCGCCCAGTGAACGATCGGCGAAGCCGGACGCGGCGGGCGGCGGGGCGGTCGTCTGGCTCATCACCTGTCTCCGACAAATCTAGTATTCCGAATACCACTTCACCTAATATCCCATTGTGGTATCGTCAATACCAAATTGGGGAACTCACCCACCATGCGCCTGCTCGCCTCCACCGACCTCGCGCTTCGCGTCCTGATGCTGCTCGCCGCTGACCCGCCGGGCCGCCAGCTCAGCGTGGAGGCGCTGTCGCAGGAACTTGGCGGCCAATCGCGCCACCATCTGCACAAGATCGTCCAGGAACTCGCCGCACTCGGCGTGGTCCGCACGACCCGCGGGGCCGCCGGCGGGGTGCGCCTTGCGGTCGCGCCCGAGACGGTGCGCATCGGCGGCCTGATCCAGCGACTGGAAGAGGACCAGCCTGTCGTCGAGTGTTTCCGCAGCGATGGCGGCTGCTGCACGTTGACCGCCGGTTGCCGCCTGCGGGGTTTTCTCCGTCAGGCCCGGGAGAGCTTCTATCGCAGCCTGGACGCCCGCACGCTGGCGGAGTGTCTGCCGGACGCGGAGCCGGTTCATGCTTGACCTGTCGATCGCCCGTGCCGTGCATGTGGTGGCGATCGTGCTGTGGATCGGCGGCGTCGGGTTCGTCACCACGGTACTGCTGCCCTCGATTCGGCGCTCGCGGCCGCCGGCTGAATGGTTTCCGACCCTGCGCCAAGCCGAGGCACGGTTCGCGCCGCAGACGCGATGGACCACCGCGATTGCCGGCGCGAGCGGGCTTTACATGCTGTGGCGGCTGGACGCGTGGAGCTGGGTCCTGTGGGCGCGTTTCTGGTGGCTGCATGCGATGG
>DATDIC010000661.1:0-2212 GCA_036521275.1 Acetobacteraceae bacterium | reverse complement strand
CAAAACAGATGGATTGCAAAGGCACAGCCTTTGCCGGGGTGCAGGGGCAGAGCCCCTGCCGGGACCTTCGCATCCGTCATGAAATTCCTCGATCAGGCCAAGATCTATCTTCGTTCGGGTGACGGCGGCGACGGCGTCGTTGCGTTCCGGCGCGAGAAGTTCATCGAATTCGGCGGCCCGGATGGCGGCAACGGCGGCAAGGGCGGCGACATCGTGTTCCAGGCGGTGTCCAACCTGAACACATTGCTCGATTTCCGCTACACCCAGCATTTCCGGGCCAAAAAGGGCGGCAACGGAGCGGGATCCGACCGCACCGGCGCCAACGCGCCCGACGTGATCATCAACGTGCCGCTCGGCACCCAGATCATGGACGATGACCGCGAGACCTTGCTGGCCGACCTGGTCGCCCCAGGCCAGCGCGTGACATTGCTGCGCGGCGGCGACGGCGGGTTCGGCAACACCCACTACAAGTCATCCACCAATCGGGCGCCGCGGCGGGCCGACAAAGGCTGGCCCGGACAGGAGCGCTGGGTCTGGCTGCGGCTGAAGCTGATCGCGGATGCGGGGCTGGTGGGGTTGCCGAATGCCGGCAAGTCCACGCTGCTCGCGGCGGTCTCCGCGGCGCGGCCGAAAATCGCGGATTATCCGTTCACGACGCTGGTTCCGCAGCTCGGGGTGGTCCGGCTGTCGGTGACCGAGGAATTCGTGCTTGCCGACATCCCGGGGTTGATCGAGGGCGCGCACGAAGGGGTGGGCCTGGGCGACCGGTTCCTGGGCCATGTGGAGCGCTGCGCCGTGCTGCTGCATCTGATCGACGGCGCGGCCGGCGACGTGGTGCGCGCCTGGCGCACAGTGCGCGCGGAATTGGCGGCCTATGGCGGGGGATTGGCCGGCAAACCGGAATTGATCGGGCTGAACAAGACGGATGCGATGACGCCGCGCGAGGCTGCGGCTCGGCGGTCGGCGCTGGAGCGCGCCAGCGGGGAACGCGTGATGCTGCTGTCGGGCGCCACCGGCCAGGGCGTGCCGGAGTTGCTGCGTGCGCTGGCCGACATGATCGCCGAGGCGCGGCGGGAGAGCGCCGCATGAGCCCGCTGCCGCATCTGGGGACGGCGCGGCGGCTGGTGGTGAAGATAGGCAGTGCGCTGGTGGTAGATGCGGAGCAGGCGGGGCCGCGGCGTTCCTGGCTGTCGGGTGTCGCCGCCGATATCGCCATGCTGCGCGAACGCGGCGCCGACGTGATCGTGGTGTCTTCAGGGGCGATTGCGCTGGCTCGGGAGGCGCTGGGACTGCGTGCCCGGCGGTTGCGGCTGGAGGAACAGCAGGCGGCTGCCGCCGTTGGGCAGATCCGGTTGGCGCAGGCCTGGACCGAGGCGCTGTCGGCCACCGGTCTGACTGCCGCCCAGCTTCTGCTGACACTGGAGGATACCGAGGATCGCCGGCGTTATCTGAACGCGCGGGCGACCTTGAACACGCTGCTGGGGCTCGGCTGCGTCCCGGTGATCAATGAGAACGATACGATCGCCACAGCGGAGATCAGGTTCGGGGACAACGATCGGCTGGCCGCCCGCGTGGCGGAGATGATCGAGGCCGATCAGTTGCTGCTGCTGTCCGATATCGACGGGCTGTACACGGCCGATCCGCGGCGCGATGATGAGGCGCGGCATATTCCGGTGGTGGCTGCGATGACGCCGGAGATCGAGGCGATGGGGGGCGAGCCGCCGCCGGGCTATTCGTCCGGCGGGATGCGTACGAAGTTGGCCGCGGCGCGGATTGCGACGCAGGCCGGTTGCGCGATGGCGATCGCCTATGGTCATACGGATCGCCCGCTGCAGGCGCTGCTGCAAGGCGCGCGCTGCACCTGGTTTCTGCCGGCACCGGAGGGACGCTCCGCGCGCAAGCGGTGGATTGCCGGCAGCCTGGCACCGCTGGGAGTGGTGGTGGTGGATGCGGGAGCCGCGCGGGCATTGTCGGAAGGCCGGTCCTTGCTGCCGGCGGGGGTGCGGACGATCGAGGGCGCGTTCGAGCGGGGCGATCCGGTGGTGGTGCGCGGGGTTGACGGGGTGCCGCTGGCACGCGGGCTGTCGGCCTATGCCAGCGAGGACGCGATGCGCATTGCCGGACACCGGTCGGACGAGATCGAGACGATCCTGGGGTGGCGCGGACGCGATGAGATGATCCACCGGGACGATCTTGTCTTGCTGTGATCGCG
>DATDIC010000660.1:0-12511 GCA_036521275.1 Acetobacteraceae bacterium | reverse complement strand
GCCGGGGAGCAGGCCTTCGTCTATCATTGCGGCGCCTGCCACATGGTGCGCGGCACCACCGCCGGCGGCATGGTTGCACCCGACCTCACGCACCTGATGAGCCGGCGCATCCTTGCCGGCGGCGTGCTGACAAACACGATCGCCAATCTCTCCGGCTGGATCGCCGACCCTCAATCGGTCAAGCCGGGCACGCGGATGCCGAACCTTTATCTCTCCGGGCCGCAACTGCAGAGCATCCGCAGCTTCCTCGAAACCCTAAACTGAGGCGGACGCGATCGTGTCGATATCGCAGCTCGAACGGCGGCCGGAGATTGCGACCGCGACGGTCGCCTACGGCCGCGGCTTGGACAAGATCTGGGAGACCAAGCCGGGCCTGAGGGGCTGGTTCTCGACCGTCGATCACAAGGAGATCGGCATCCGCTACCTGATCACGGCGTTCATCTTCCTCTTCCTTGGCGGCCTCGAGGCGCTGATCATGCGCCTGCAGCTCGCGGGTCCGAACCAGCACCTGCTGACGCCCGAGCAGTACGACCAGTTGTTCTCGACGCACGGCATGACGATGATCTTTCTCTACGCTCTGCCGGTGCTGTCGGGCTTCAGCAACTATCTCTGGCCGCTCGTGCTCGGCTCGCGCGACATGGCATTCCCACGCCTCAACATGCTGTCGTACTGGATCTATCTCGCCGCCGGCCTATTCATGTACGGCGGCCTCGTAATCGGCGCGGGACCGAATGACGGGTGGTTCAACTACGTCCCGTACGCGAACCGCACTTACAACCCGGGCCTCAACATGGACTTCTACGCGCTCGGGATGATTTTTCTCGGCATCTCGACCACGGTCGGCTCGGCCAACTTCATCGTCACCCTACTGCGCACACGGGCCCCCGGGATGTCGCTGAACCGGCTGCCGATCCTGGTCTGGGGCACGACGACTGCCTCGGCCGCGAACATCCTGGTGGTGCCATCGGTCAGTCTCGCATTCTTCCTCCTGTGGATGGACCGTCAATTCGGCACGCATTTCTTCGACGTGAGCCAGGGTGGCCAGCCGCTGCTGTGGCAACACCTGTTCTGGATGTTCGGCCACCCGTGGGTGTATGCGATCGTGCTGCCGGCGATGGGCATCGTCTCCGACGGGCTGCCGACGTTCTGTCGCCGGCCCCTGGTCGGCTATACGCCGGTGGCGCTCTCGACCGTCGCCACGATGATCATCGGTTTCGGCGTGTGGGTCCACCACATGTTCACAACTGGAATCCCCAACCTCGCGCTGTCGTTCTTCAGTGGCGCCTCGTTCATCATCACGATCCCGAGTGCCGTTGCGGTGTTTGCCTGGACCGCGACCATCTGGCTTGGCACCCCGGTGATCACCACGGCCTTTTTGTTTTTCGCGAGCATGATCCCGCTGTTCGTGATCGGCGGCGTGTCGGGCTTCATGACCGCCGCAGTGCCGGTCGATTGGCAGCTCCACGCCACCTATTTCGTGGTCGCGCACATCCACTACGTGCTGATCGGGATCAACGTCTTCCCGGTGGTCGGCGGCATCTACTACTGGTTTCCCAAGATGGCCGGCAAGATGCTCAACGAGCGGCTCGGGCGCTGGAACTTCTGGGTGATGTTCGTGGGCTTCAACCTGGCATTCCTGCCGATGCACATCACCGGCCTGCATGGGATGCCGCGGCGCATCTACACCTATCCGCCCGGCATGGGCTGGCACGCGCTGAACCTGGTCACCACGATCGGTGCCTATCTGTTTGCGGCAGGCGTGCTGCTGCTAGTGGTCAACGTGATCTCGAGTCTCCGCCGCGGCGCGATTGCGGGCGCTAATCCGTGGGACGCCTCGACGCTGGAATGGGCAACCTCGTCGCCGCCGCCGCCGTACAACTTCGCGGTAATCCCCACGGTCGCCAGCCGCCATCCGCTATGGGAGGATCGATTGCAGAAGCCGGAGGTGCGCTCCTCGGTCTTGGAGGGCATGGTGCTCGACCACGGCCGCGAGACCATCGGGGTGACGCCGCTGGATGGCGAGCCGGACGTGATCCTTAAGATGCCGGAGGATAGTTTCGCGCCGTTTATCCTGACCCTCGGCATGATCGCAGGATTCGTCGGGCTGCTGGTGCATCTCTGGTGGCTTGCGGGTGCGGGCGTGGCGGTAGTGCTGCTCGCGATGGCGGCGTGGCTGTGGCCGAGACGCAAGCTCGGACAGATCGCGGCGCCACCGGTCACGGACACCGCCCATGTCTGACCTCGCCCTCGACCGCGAGCTTCCGGTCGGCTCGGCCGGCCGCGCCAGCGTCGGCTGGTGGGGCGTGATCTGCTTGATCGCGACCGAGAGCTCGCTGTTCGCCTATCTGCTGTTCGCCTATTTCTACTTTGCGGTCCAGCTCGATGATGCCTGGTCGCCGCATCCGCCGCCCGTGTTCCTCTACACACTGCCTGGCGTGATCGCGCTGGTCTTGAGCAGCATCAGCGCCTGGTGGGCCGAGCACAGCGTGCGGCGCGGCTTGCGCCTGCAACAACTCGCCGGCCTCGCGGTCGCGGCGGTGCTCGGGATCGTGTTTGCCGTGCTGCAGGTCGTGGACTGGCTGGCCGAGCCGTTCACCCTGCAGTCGAGCGAGTTCGGCTCGACCTTTTACACGATCACCGGCCTGCACTTGGCCCATGTCGTGGTCGGCATCCTGATGCTGCTGTTGCTCCTGCTCTGGTCGGCCCTCGGCTATTTCAACGCCAGTCGTCACGCCGCGGTGCTGATCGGACTCGCTTACTGGCACTTCGTGGTGGTCGTGGCGGTCGTCGTGTTCCTCTGCCTTTACGTGGTGCCGCACCTATGGTGAGCGGGGCGACCATGTCGGGCGCCGTCGCGCATCCGTCGCCGCACCGCGACCGCGCCGGCATCATGGAGCAGATGTTTGCGGTCTTCGGCGGGCCGGCGGCGTGGGTCACGCAGTTGATTGTGAATTACGCGTTCGCGAGCTTCACCTGTTATCCGCGCGTTTCGCCGCGCACGAGCGTGGTGCCGGGCTGGGGCGGCATCTGGGACGGGTTGCTGGCCCTCAACCTGATCGCGATCGTGGTCGCATTGGCGGCGGCCTGGGCCGGGTTGCGGGTCTGGCAGGCGACCCGCGGCGAGGGCGGCGGCGCGTCCGGCGAGGTGCTCGAATTGGCCGAGGGCCGTACCCGCTTCCTCGGCATTATCGGCATCATGACCGGGCTCTACTTCCTCTCCGCGGTTGTGTTCGACACCATCGCGCTCTTTCTGGTGCCGCAATGCATCGGGTGATTGCCGCCGTCGTCGCGGCCGCGGCGTTCGCGGCACCGATCGCCGCACTCACGCAGGAGGTGACGTCGGTCGGCAACCCCCGGCGAGGCGCGGCACTGATCGCGCACGAAGGCTGCGGCACCTGCCACACGATCCCCGGCATCGACGGCGCGCGCGGCCTTGTCGGGCCGCCGCTCGACACCATCGGCAAGCGCATGATCATCGCCGGCGTGTTGCCGAACACGCCCGCCGACCTGATCCACTGGCTGATGGCGCCGCAGAGCGTGGTGCCGGGCAATGCCATGCCTGATATGGGGCTGAGTGCGCGCGACGCGGCCGACATCGCCGCCTACCTCTACACGCTGCGCTGACGACAAGGAGTGCACGCCGATGCCCTTGCAGCATAGGACAACCGGCTCCCGAACCCAGGGGCGGCATGGGCATCGGCTCGGGCTGCTGCTTGGCGCCGCGGCGTTGGCACTCGCGCCCGCGCTCGCATCAGCCCAGGATACACCGGCCAAGCGGACCACGGCCAAGCCCGCCGCCGCCGCAGGTGGCGGGTTTCCGACCCCGCCGGCCTCGGCGGCACAGAAGGACGACGGCCAATGGGTGATGCCGGCGAAGAACTACGCCGCGACGCGCTACACGGATCTGAACCAGATCAACACTGGCACCGTGAAGAACCTTGCGGTCTATCTCGCCTTCTCGCTCGGCGTGGAAAAGGGCGAGGAGGCGGCGCCGATCGTGGTTAACAACACGATGTACATCATCACCGCCTATCCGAACATCGTCTATGCGCTCGACCTCACCAAGCCGGGCGCGCCGCTGAAATGGTCGTACCAGCCGTGGCCGGAGGCGGCCTCGCAGGGAGTGGCCTGCTGCGACGTTGTCAACCGCGGCGCCGCGTACGCGGACGGCAAGATCGTGTTCAACACGCTCGACGGCAATACGATCGCGCTGGATGCGAATACCGGAGCCCCGCTCTGGAAAACCAAGCTCGCCCACATCAACCAGGGCGAGACGATGACGATGGCGCCGCTGATCGTGAAGGGGAAGGTGCTGGTCGGCAACTCGGGCGGCGAGCTCGGCGTGCGCGGCTGGCTCACGGCACTCGACCTCGGCAGCGGCAAGGTCGCCTGGAAGGCGTACGCGACCGGCCCCGACAAGGATGTGCTGATCGGCAAGGATTTTCATCCCTTCTACCCGTCCGAGAAGGGCCGCGACCTCGGCGTCAAGACCTGGCCGCCGGACGCCTGGAAGATCGGCGGCGGCTCGGTCTGGGGCTGGATCGCCTACGATCCCGACCTCAACTTGATCTATTACGGCACCGCCAATCCCGGACCGTGGAACCAGGAGCAGCGTCCGGGCGACAACAAATGGACGACGACGCTGTTCGCGCGCAATCCCGACACCGGACAGGCGATGTGGGCAGACCAGTATAACCCGCATGACGAGCACGACTATGACGGCGTCAACGAGAACATCCTCCTCGACACCACGATCAACGGCAAGCCGCGCAAGGTGCTGCTGCATCCCGACCGCAACGGCTATCTTTATGAAATTGACCGCACCAACGGCCAGATCATCTCGGCGCAGCCCTACGGCTATATCAACTCGACGAAGGGCGTTGATCTCAAGACCGGCCGCCCGATCCTCAATCCGGCGAAGGCGACGAAGCTGGGTGTTGTCGTGCGCGACATCTGTCCGACCGCTTCGGGGGCGAAGGACTGGGAACCGTCCTCCTACTCGCCGCGTACCGGGCTGATGTACATCCCGCACGAGAACATCTGCATGGACTGGGAGGACGTGCAGGTGAATTATATCGCCGGCACGCCCTATGTCGGCGCCAACGTGGTGATGAAGGCTGGCCCCGGCGGCAACCGCGGCGAACTGACCGCGTGGGACGTGGTGAAAGAGAAACCCGCGTGGGAGATCAAGGAAGACCTGCCGGTCTGGAGCGGCACGCTCGCGACTGCGGGCGACGTCGTCTTCTACGGAACCATGGACGGCTGGTTCAAGGCGATTGACGCGCACACCGGCAAGCTGCTCTGGCAGTTCAAGACCGGCTCGGGGATCATCGGCCAGCCGGTCGCCTATAAGGGGCCGGACGGACGTGAATACGTCGCCGTGCTGTCGGGTGTCGGCGGTTGGGCCGGTGCCATCGTCTCCGGCAACCTCGACCCGCGTGATCCGACCGCGGCACTCGGTTTCGTGGGCGCCATGGCCGACCTCAAGCAGAAGACCACACCAGGAGGCACGCTCTATGTCTTCGCCCTGCCGCCGCACTAGCGTACGCGCGGCCGCGGCCCTGCTCGCCGCCGCCGCCACGCTCGTCGCAGGCGCCGCGATCGCGCAGGGGCCGAGCCCGCCAGCTTTTGTCGCAGTCACGGGGCTGTTTCCGGGTGGCGGCTCGCCGCCGTCGCTCGACCCGGTCGCCAAGATGTACGAGGGTAACCCGCAGGCGATCGCCGAGGGTCGGCGCCTGTTCAACTGGTACAACTGCTCCGGCTGCCACTCCAACGGCGGCGGCGGCTTCGGGCCGGCATTGATGGACCAGCACTGGCGCTACGGCGGCAACCTCGACCAGATCTTCAACACGATTTCCCAGGGGCGGCCGAACGGGATGCCGTCCTGGCACGGCAAGATCCCCAATGCCCAGATCTGGGAACTCGCCGCGTTCGTGAAATCGCTCTCCGCCCCTTCCGCGGCCAATGCGGGACGACAGCCAAAGCCGATGCCGCCGGCGCCACCCGCGGCGCAGCCCACGCCGCCGCCGCCTGGCCCGGCGCCGGCACCCAAATGAGTCGTTTCGGGCTTCTGGTCAGCGCTTGCCTGGTCGGGGTCGCAACCGCGCGGGCGGCAACCCTGCGCGTCTGCGCCGACCCGAACAACCTGCCGTTCTCCAACCGCGCCGGCCAGGGCCTCGAGAACCGGATCGTGGCGCTGATGGCGAAGCGGCTCGGCGAGACGGTCAGCTATACGTGGTGGGCGCAACGGCGCGGCTTCGTGCGCAACACGTTGAAGGCCGGCAAGTGCGATCTCTGGCCCGGGGTGGCGACCGGCTACGATCTTGTCCTGACGACGCGGCCGTACTACCGATCCAGCTACGTCTTCGTCAGCCGCGCCGACCGCAAGCTCGACATCACCTCGTTTGACGATCCGCGGCTGCGGCAGCTCACCATCGGCGTGGAGATGATCGGCGCCGATGCGATGAACACGCCGCCGACCCACGCGCTGGCGCGGCGCGGGCTGATCGGGAATGTGCGGGGCTACATGCTGTACGGCAACTACAAACGGCCGAACCCGCCGGCTGTAATCGTCCAGGCGGTCGAACGCGGGGACATCGATCTCGCCATCGTTTGGGGTCCGCTCGCCGGCTATTTCGGCGCCCGCGAGAGCGGCAAGCTCACGCTAACGCCGGTGCAGCCCTCGCCGGATGGGCCGGGATGGCCGATGGCATTCGACATCTCGATGGGCGTCCGTAAGGGCGACACGGCGCGCCGCCAACAGATCGACCGCGAACTCGTCCGCGACCGCGCCGGGATCGATGCGATCTTGACCGAATACCACGTCCCGCTCCTGCCGCTGCCACCGCCGGCACAGGCCAGCGCGCAGCGGAGATAGCGGCGCGGCCGCGCTGGCGGCATAGTGCCGCATGGCATCGCACCCCGACACGCGCCGCGCTGCGGCTGGCCGTCCGCGATCCGCTGCTGCGCGAGTATCATGATCGCGAATGGGGCGTGGCCCTGCGGCCCGTTCGTCCCTTGCGTTGATTACGCCCTTCACCACAACGAAGGGACGCCGCGTGCCATATCGCTTAACTTCAACGCCTGACAGAATCACGCCACCGGGCGCGGCGGGTGTTGCCAGCATTTCCGCGCGGCCTTCGGGCGTGCTTATGGCCTCGATGGGGCGGTCTAGGGCGGTCCCGAGCGTCTCGCCGGGCAATAGCGGCGCGCCGTTCTGCTCGGAAAGAGAAGGCACCAGGTCGCGCAGCGCGGCCACAATGGCGGGCGCTTCGGTGATCGGGTCAACCGTCAGTGCCAGCCCGAGGTTGACGAGATGGTGCGGCCATACGTGGGCGGCACGACCGCGTCCCTGTGAGGGCCGGACACGCTCGACACGGCCTTGGTCGTCGCCGAGCCGGCGATCGCTGCTGATGAGATCGGGAACGGTTACCCACAGGCGGCGCGCTAGAGTTAAATTGTTAAAAGAGAAGTTTAGGCCGTGTGGACGGATAGTGTGAAGTTGCAAATAGGGGATTCCCGAATCGGGAATTCATCGAATCAATGGGCGACCGGCAAGAGGGAGCCGGTCCATGCTGACGGGAATGACCGAGGGCGATTGGGAGATCGTGCTGGAGGTGTTTGATGCGGCCCGGTCGCGCCGAGGCGAGCCTGGGCATGATGACCGCAAGTTCCTGGAAGCGCTGCACGTCTTTACGGTCCACAACATCACCTGGCGGGCGCTGCCGGCCGAGTTCGGCAACTGGAACAGCGTCTGGAAGCGGTTCTGGCGGCTCAGCCGCTCCGGCGTGTTCGAGGCGTTCTTCCAGCTCCTCGCCGAGACCAGCAAGACCGCGCATCTGGTGCAGATGTTCGACAGCACCGTGGTGCGCGCGCACGTCTCGGCGGCCGGCGCAAAAGGGGGCAGCAAAATCAGGCGCTCGGGCGCTCGCGGGGCGGGTTCTCGACCAAGATCCACCTCAAAACGGACTTCGACGGGTTGCCCATCGCCTTCCATCTGACCGGCGGCGGAGGCGAGCGACTGCGCTCAATTCGAAACCTCGCTCGGCGTGTCCGCCATGAAAACATAGACGCCGGTCATGAGTGTGCTACATTTCGAAAAACATGGGTAGGGAGGAAACCCGATGGCGCGATGCGATAAGCTCGTCGATGTGGGGCGCCGGGCATTCTTTGCGCGCACGGCTGCCGCCGCCGCTGGAGCGGCGGTCACGGCAAGCCTGCCGGGTTCAGGGGCACGGGCGGCAGAGGCAGCTCCGGCCCTGGCGCTGGTCACTTATCCAGCGGCAAGGCTCGCCAACATCAAAGACCTCAAGGTCGATGAGCCGATAAATATCACCTACCCGGACCAGCAGAGCCCGGGCATTCTACTGAAGCTCGGGCACCCGGTGGTCGGGGGCGTGGGTCCCGATCAAGACGTCGTCGCGTTCAGCACGATGTGCCCGCACAAGGGGTTCCCCTTGTTCTACCGCGCCAGCGACAAGTCCCTGAACTGTCCCGGGCACTACAGCCGGTTCGACGTCGAGAAGGGCGGGCTCGAAATCTGGGGGCACGCCACCCAGAACCTGCCGCAATTCAGGCTGCGTGTGGACCAGAACGGCGACATCTACGCCCAGGGCGTAGATGAGCTGCTCTACGGTCGGTTGTCCAACATCCTGCAGGCATAAGGGAGGAGTGGTCATGGCCTACAAGCGCAACATCGACCGCCTGCCGATCCCGCCGAAGGACGCGAAGGTCCACAACGTCGTCTGCCACTACTGCATCGTCGGCTGCGGCTACCACGCGCTCTCCTGGCCCGTGGATCGCCAGGGCGGCCCGCAATCCGGCCGCAATGCCTTCGGCGCCGACCTGACCCAGCAGCAGGGCGCGATGAGCGGGAATTGGTTCAGTCCGTCGATGTACAACATCGTCAAACAGGACGGACGCGACGTCCACCTGGTGATCATGCCCGACGACAACTGCGAAGTGAATAGCGGGCTCAACTCGATCCGTGGCTCGCGCATCGCGGAGATGTCCTACTCCGCAGTCCGCCAAACCCAGCAGCAGCGCCTGACCGAGTCTTTGGTCTGGCGTTACGGCCAGATGCAGCCGACGAGCTGGGATGACGCGCTCGACCTAGTCGCGCGCGTCACCGCCTCCGTGATCGCCGATCAGGGCGAGGACGGCCTGATCGTATCGATGTACGACCACGGCGGCGCCGGCGGCGGCTACGAGAATACCTGGGGGACCGGAAAGCTCTATTTCGGTGCCATGAAGATCAAGAACGTTCGCATTCACAACCGCCCGGCCTACAATTCAGAGGTCCACGCGACGCGCGACATGGGGGTGGGCGAGCTGAACAACTGCTACGAAGACGCGGAGCTCGCGGACACCATTGTCGTCGTCGGGGCTAACTCTCTCGAGACGCAGACCAACTACTTTTTGAATCATTGGGTCCCCAACCTCCGCGGGACCAGCCTCGACAAGAAGAAGACGCAGCTGCCGAACGAGGCGCACGAGGCGGCACGCATCGTCATCGTTGACCCCCGGCGCACGGTCACCACGGCCGCATGCGAGGCTGAAGCCGGCAAGGATCGCGTGATGCATCTCGCGATCAACAGCGGCACAGACCTCGCCCTCATCAACGCGTGGCTGACCTACATCGCCGACAAAGGCTGGGTCGATCACGCCTTTATCCAGGCATCCACTACAGGCTTCGATAAGGCGCTGACCGCGAACCGCACGAGCCTTGAGGATGCGGCCCGGATCACCGGGTTGACTGTGGATCAGATCCGGCAATCAGCCGAGTGGATGGCACAGCCCAAGCAGGGCGGCGCACGGCGACGGACGATGTTTGCCTACGAAAAAGGCCTGATCTGGGGTAACGACAACTACCGCACCAACGCGGCCTACGTGAACCTGGCGCTCGCGACCGGCAATGTCGGCCGGCCCGGCGGCGGCTGCGTACGCCTCGGCGGTCATCAGGAGGGCTATTCGCGGCCCGACTACCCGGGCCCGCGTCCCGCGCCCTACATCGACCAGTTGCTCATCAGCGGCAAAGGTGGAGTCCACCACATCTGGGGCTGTGACCATTATAAGACGACACTCAATGCCCTGAACTTCAAGCAGGCTTACAAGAAGCGAACCGACATGGTGAAGGACGCCATGTCCGCCGTACCGTGGGGCGACCGTCAGGGCATGGTCACCGCCATCACGGACGCGATCAAGAAGGGCGGTCTCTTCGCCGTCGATGTGGACATCGTGCCAACCCAGATCGGTCAGGCCTGTCACGTCATGCTGCCCGCAGCGACTTCGGGCGAGATGAACCTTACCAGCATGAACGGCGAACGCAGGATGCGGCTCACCGAGCGTTACATGGACCCGCCCGGCAGCGCCATGCCCGATTGCCTGATCGCCGCCGGGATCGCGAACAATCTCGAGCGGGTGTTCGGCGAAATGGGCAAGCAGGACGTCGCCCAGAAGTTCACCAGCTTCGACTGGAAGACCGAAGAAGACGCCTTTATGGACGGTTACCATCAGCACGAGAAAGGTGGGCAGTTCGTCACCTATGCGCGGCTCCGCGCCATGGGAACGAACGGATTCCAGGAACCTGCTATCGGCCTTGAAGGTGAGGAGCACGCGGCTCCCGCCACGACGACCGGCGGCACGCCCGGTATGGTCGTCCAGGGCCCCACCCTCAATGCGCGGGGCAAGGAGCCAACCAAACAGGCGACACCGGCCAATACTTCCACCCCTCCGATTGCTTCCTCGGACACAAGGAAGATCATCGGCACCAAGCGCCTCTACACGGACGGGAAGTTCAACACCAAGGACGGCAAGGCCATTTTCCTGGCGACGGCCTGGCGAGGCCTCTCGGTGCCGGGCAAGGCAGAGGAGCAGAAGCAGTTCCCCTTCCTGATCAACAACGGGCGCACGAACCACGTCTGGCAGAGTGCCTATCTCGATCAGCAGGACGACTTCGTGACCTCCCGCTGGCCATTTCCATTTATCCAGCTAAGCCCGGGCGACATGGCCGATCTCGGCCTGAAACCCGGTGACCTGGTTGAGGTCTACAACGAGAACGGCTCGACCCAGGCGATGGCGCAGCCGAGCGCCGTCGCCCGGCCCAAAGAGGCGTTCATGCTCTTCGCATATCCCAAAGGTATTCAGGGGAATGTCGTGAGCAAAGGCGTCAACGAGCTGGTGATCCCGAACTACAAGCAGACCTGGGGCAACATCCGCAAACTCGCGGATGCGCCGGCGAACACCAAGGATTTGAGCTTCAAGAGTCAGGAGTACCAGGTTCCGAGCTGAGCGTTTGCGCCGGGCCGTCCCGCTCGGGCTGGACTATCATGCTCTTTGGCGGACCCACGGCGGGGGACATGAGTTCCCCGCCGCCGCCGTACCTGACACTGGAGTGCATCAAAACAAGTCACGATAGTCGTTTCAGCAAGAGAGGAAGACATCATGACACGACTGCATGCGCTGGTTCTTGGTTCTACGGCGGCCGCCGCATTGCTGGCAAATTACGGATCAAGCGTCGCTGCGGCCCCCAAGGGAATCGACAAGATCCAGACTGTTGTCGTGATCTACGCGGAAAATCGAGCCTTCGATAACCTGTACGGCCATTTCCCGGGCGCCAACGGCATCGACAATGCCAGTCCGGAAAGCCTGCAGCAACGCGATCGCGACGGGTCGATACTGAAAGACCTGCCTCCAGTATGGGGCGGCCTGACCGCCAACGGCGCAACACCGACCGTCACCCAGGCGATGACCGACCACCTGCCGAATGCGCCCTTCACGGTGAATGACCCGAGAGGATTCAACGTCCCGCTTGGCACTGTTACGCATGACCTCTGGCACAGGTTCTACCAGAACCAGATGCAGATCGATGGCGGCAAGAACGATATGTTCGTCGCCTGGGCCGATTCGGGCGCGATGCCGATGAGCAACTGGGACGGCTCGAAGACCGAAATGTGGGCGATGGCCCAGAAATACACACTGGCCGACAACTTTTTCATGGGGGCGTTCGGCGGATCGTTCCTGAACCACATTTGGATCGCCTGCGCTTGCGCGCCCTACTACCCGGATGCCGATAAGAGCCCGGCCAAGCCGTCCATCTCGGTCGTCGAGGATAATGGAGTCACGCTGAAGATCGCGGCCGACTCACCGAAATCGGCGCTCGACGGCATCCCGAAATTCGTTTCTGACGGCAACCTGACGCCGGATTTCTATGCGATCAACACGATGGAGCCGCCTTACCAGCCGAGCGGCAATAAGCCGGCACCGAGCCAGGACCCGAGGTTTGCCGATCCGAATAACCCGACCACCATGCCTCCTCAAACCGAGCCGACCATCGGCGATCTGCTGAGCCTTAAGCATATCAGCTGGGCTTGGTATTCGGGCGCCTGGCAGTACGTCTTGGAGCACGGCAACCATAAGCCGGTACCGGATTTCCAGTATCACCATCAGCCGTACAATTACTACGTCAACTTCGCTCCCGGCACGGCCGCGCGGCGCAATCATATCCGCGACG
>DATDIC010000659.1:0-2222 GCA_036521275.1 Acetobacteraceae bacterium | reverse complement strand
AGTTCGGCTTCGGCGGCATCGGTCTCGAACAGTTCTTCGGTGAATCGCCACAGCATATCCAACGCCGCCGCCGCCCGGCGGTGGCTTTCATCCGTCCCATCCCCGAGCCGGACCACCCACTCCGCGGCATGCCGCAGATGGTACGCGGCTTCCTTTTCCGCCTTGCCGGCGATCGCTGCCAGTTCGGCATTGCCAGAGGCACAGGCCGCCCGCCAGAACGGGTCCGCGAACGCGCTGTACAATAGCTGCCGGATGATCGTCTGGGCGAAATCGCCGTTCGGCTGCTCGACCAGCAGGCAGTTGCGGTACTCCCGATCGGTGCGAAGGTAAGCCAGCTCGTCCTCGGTCCGCCCGGTCATCCTGCCGGCTTCGGCATAGAGCCATCGAGCCAGGCCGATCTGATCCAGCGCGATATTCGCGAGTGCAAGGTCTTCTTCCAGCGATGGCGCGTGGCCGCACCATTCCGACAGCCGATGACCCAGTACCAGGGCATCGTCGGCCCGCCGAAGCAATGCGACCATCAAACCGGTCGGCGCTGGCTCGGTCCGCGGGCTCGGCATGCGCCAGCCTCAATCGGCGGCGGCGGCCGCCATCCTGATGCGGGACCACACCGCTTCCCCGAACGCCTCGAAGATGCGGCGGGATACGGCGTCGCTGGGGAAGTCATACTCCGGGTGCCATTGTATTCCGACGGCAAAGCCCGGCGCGTTGACGACACGCACGGCCTCGATCGTGCCATCGGGCGCGATACCTTCGGCAACCAGTCCCGGGGCCAGCCGATCGATGCCCTGGTTGTGCAGCGAATTCACCTTGATTTCGGTGGCACCGGCCACTCGGTGCAGCCAGCTTCCGGGCACGATCCGCACCGCGTGGGCCTTGCCGGTGCGCACCTTGGATGACGGCTGCATCGGGGTGGTGTGATCGATCCGTCCCGCAAGGTCCTGCAGGCGCTGATGCAGGCTGCCGCCGAGCGCCACGTTCAGCTCCTGGAAGCCGCGGCAGATCGCCAGCAACGGCGTTCCGTGCGCGACCGCCGCGCGGATCAGCGGCAGCGTGGCCGCGTCCCGCGCATGGTCTTCATGCACGCCTTCGGGGTGCGGCGGACCACCATAGAGGCTTGGCTGAACATTGGACCGACTGCCGGTCAGGATGATCCCGTCCAGCCGGTCCAGCAGAGTTTCCACATCGGCCGCGGTTCCGCTGGCGGGGATCAGCACGGGCACGCCGTGTACCACCTGGTCCATCGCGCGTATGTAGGTGTCGGAGGCGGCGTGGTTCGGCATTCCGAACACGCCGAACTGTTTCGTGCAGCAACTGATGCCGACCAGGGGTTTCACGTCACGTCAACCGGTTCTGTGCAGGCACGATTCGCCTGCTTTGCGTCAACAATGCGTCATAGAATAATTCGGCGCCGCTGTCGTGCCGGAAACGCGGGTAGGCGTGCAAAAAGAGCGTGGCCCCTCTATCCGGCCGTTGCTGTCTGGGGCAAAAAAGCGGGCGGTGCGTCGCCGCACCGCCCGGAGTTGTCGCGAATTGCGACATCGGGGAGGAAACAGGCTGCGGCAGGGGCCTGCCGGAGCCGGGGAACAACATGCCGCCAAATGCTTGACGAACCATGAACAACACCCCGTGAATCCGCCAAAAAAACGCGCCGGCCCCCTGGTCGGTCTCAAATTGCTGGAGATCGGCCATTATATAGCTGCCCCGTTCTGCACCCGCATCCTGGCCGATCTCGGCGCCGAGGTCGTCAAGATCGAACCGCCTGGCGGCGACCCGGTCCGCGGCTGGGGCGCCTCGCATAACGGTCACCCCGTCTGGTTCAGCATCCATGGCCGCAACAAGCTCTCGGTCACGCTCGACCTCAAGCGGCAGCGCGACACTTTCCTGAAGCTGGCGGCGCGCGCCGACGCCCTGGTGGAGAATTTGCGTGCCGGCCAGTTGGAGCGCCTGGGTCTCGGCCCCGATACGCTGCACCAGGTCAACCCCGGCCTGGTGATCGCCCGCATCTCCGGCTACGGCCAGGACGGGCCCTATCGCGACAAGCCGTCGTTTGGCGCGATCGGGGAAGCGATGGGCGGGATCCGCCACCTGACCGGCTACCCGCCCGGCACCACCGATCTTGCTCCGCCCCGTTGCGGCATTTCGATCAGCGACGACCTTGCCGGCCTGTACGCGGGTATCGGCCTTCTTGCCGCGGTCTGGCAGCGGGATGTGCAGGGCAC
>DATDIC010000658.1:0-4609 GCA_036521275.1 Acetobacteraceae bacterium | reverse complement strand
GTGCGGCGTGATCCTCGGCATTGTTGCGGCGCTGGTTGCAATGTTCGTCGTCGCTCCGGTTAAGGGAGGTGCCGTCGCTAATGGCTGGCACGCCTGGCCGATCGCCCGATCGCTGCTGATCAACGGGTTCTGGGGCCTGGGGGTCGGGCTGATCCTGCCGCTGCTGATGCCGCGCGGACTGCGTCGTACCAGGCACGCGTGAACACGGTCATCTCTCCCGCTGGCGGCGGGAGAGGTTACTGGCCTAGCTCTGCCACTTCACCGTGCGCTGCGGCGGGTGTGCCCGCACGACATCCTCGTTCACCTCCGCCCCCCAGCCGGTGCCGGTCGGGAGCAGGAGATGGCCGTCCTCGATCACCGGTGCTGCGCTCACCAGAGCGTCCTTCCACGGGACGTCCTCGATATCGATCTCCATAACCCGGAAATTCGGTACCGCGGCGCAGAAATGCGCGCTCATCAGCGAACTGATATGGCCGTTGAAATTATGCGGCGCCACGTTGATCTCGTAAGCGTCCGCCATGGCGGCGATCTTCATCGACTCCAGGATGCCGTTCCACGCGATGTCGATGATCGCCACATCCACCGACTGATGCTCGAAGAACGGCCGGAACTGCCGGCGCCCATACAGCGATTCGCACGACGCGACCCGCGTGCGCGCACTGCGCCGTATGGTGGCGAGCGCCGCCGGGTCGTAGCTGTCGATCTCCAGCCATACCAGGTCGAATGGTTCCAGCGCCTGCGCCAGCGTGATGTAGCCCTCGGTCTTGAAGTTGAAATTGAGGTCGAGATGCAGCCCGACCTGTGGCCCGGTGCCCTGGCGGAACGCGTTCATTTGCGCCACCAGGCCTTTCACCAGCGACGCATCGATGTTCAGTTCCGGCCAGCCGGAGCCGTTGAAGCCGGGCATGTGGATATACGGCTTCTCGGCATCGAACCGCATGATGTTGGTCTTCAGGCCCTTGAAGCCGCGCCGCGCCACCTCGGCTCCGGCATGCTCTACGTCGGCGAGCGACCGGATCGGTGCGAAGCCGGTCCACTCCTGGATGCGGTCGGCGAAGCTGACGCGCCAGGTGCCGCAATGCGACCAGTAAAGCCGCAGGCGGTCGCGCACCGGGCCGCCCAGCAGTTCGTAAACCGGAATGCCGAGCGCCTTCGCCTTGATGTCCACCAGGGCGTTCTCGATGGCGGCGATCGCCTGTTGGTTGAGGCCGCCGGGGGTTTGCCGGGTCAGGCCGTGCAGGAACGCCGTGATCTTCTCCACCGGTCGCGGATCCATGCCGATGATCCGCTGGCCCAGGCGCTGGATCACGGTGCTTAGTCCCTCGGCGCCGAAATTCTCGAGGAACTCCGACCAGCCGACCAGGCCCTCGTCGGTGGTGATCTTCAGGAAGGAAAAGTCGCGCCAGCCGGCGGCGCAGTGCAGGTCCTCGATCTTGGCGATGCGCATGGCGCTTCTCTCCGCTGTCCGGCGGATGCTAGTGCCCGATCGTTCGCCGCCGCAACCGGGTCGTGCCGCGCGAATGTCCGGCGCGGCGCATTCGGTGGTGGCCCGCCGCGGCCGGGGTGCCGTCCGTCCATCCTGCGTGCCCTGCATGCCAGGTCAGCGCGCCATCAATTGCGAATGAGTTGCAATGGCGCGCCCGCGCATGATAGACGCGCAACTGCGTCCCGAAGGTCCGCCGCGCCCATGTATATCTGCCTGTGCAACGCCCTGACCGACTACCATGTGCGCGCCGCCGCCCAGGCCGGTGCCAGCCGGCCCAGCGAGATCTACCGGGCCTGCGGCTGCGCGGCCCTCTGCGGCACGTGTTCGGTGACCCTCCGCCGCATCCTCAACGAGACCGTCGCCGCCGCGGTGCAGCCCGAGTTGCTGGCCGCCGACTAGGCCGACCCCCCAGACCCTGGTATCGGACCCATCGCGCCGGTAGCATCGGCGTCATCGCGGGCTGCCTCGATCCCGGCCGCCGATCGCGTGGGTTTCCATCGGGAGACGGACGATGCAAGGCGATTCGAAGGTCATCGACTACCTCAACACCGTCCTCACCAACGAACTGACCGCCATCAACCAGTATTTCCTGCATGCGCGCATGCTGGACAACTGGGGCCTCACCAGGTTCGGCAAGCACGAATACGACGAATCGATCGACGAAATGCGCCATGCCGACCGGCTGATCAAGCGCATCCTGTTCCTGGACGGGCTGCCCAACGTGCAGCGGCTGAACGCCGTGCTGATCGGGCAGGCGCCGGACGAGGTATTGCGCGCCGACCGGCAGCAGGAGGACAAGGCGGTCGCCGACCTGCGCGAAGCGATCCCCTATTGCGAGAGCATCCGCGATTTCCCCAGCCGCGACCTGTTCTCCGATATCCTCCGCGACGAGGAGAAGCATATCGATTTCATCGAGACGCAGCTCGATTTGCTCGCGCGCATCGGCCTGCAGAACTGGATGCAGCTCAACAGCGCGCCGGCCGACGACGGCAAGGATTGACCCGGCCCGCGCTTGTCTCACCACCAGCGTCAGCGTATGCGTCCGCAGCCCGGCGTCGGGCTGGCGCTCGTAGTTCAGGCAGCTTCTTGGTGAGTCCCATCCGATGACCAGCCCGCAACGGCGGCGAGAATGGTGACCAGCGCGCCAGCCGCTGCCTCAGTCCGCAAGCCCGCGCCCAGCGCCGGCGTATTGCTGGGGGTACTCGGGGTCGTCTATGGCGATATCGGCACCAGCCCGCTCTATGCGCTGAAGGCGAGCCTGCAGCTGTTTCAGGGAATCACGATCAGCTCGGTCGAGATCCTTGGCATCCTGTCGCTGTTCTTCTGGTCGCTGGTGCTGATCGTCACCATCAAATACGTCACCTTGATCATGCGCGCCGACAATCATGGCGAGGGCGGCATCCTGGCGCTGATGGCACTGGCACAACGCGTCTCGGTCGGTTCCGGAATCCGCAACGTGCTTGGACTGGTCGGCATCGCCGGGGCGTGCCTGTTCTTCGGCGACGGCATCATCACGCCGGCCATCTCCGTGCTGTCGGCGGTCGAGGGGCTGGAAGTATCCACACCGGAACTGCGGGACTTCGTGCTGCCGATCAGCCTGGTGGTGATCGTTGCGCTGTTCGCCGTGCAATACCGCGGCACCAAGAGCGTCGGGCGGGTGTTCGGCCCGGTCATGGCGCTATGGTTCGTCGTCATCGGTGTGCTGGGCGCGGGAGAGATCGTGCGGGAGCCGTTCGTACTGCTTGCCATTTCACCGACCTACGCCATCGCGCTGGTCATCCAATACAAGGTGCTCGCCTTCATCGTACTCGGGGCCGTGGTGCTGTGCGTCACCGGTGCCGAGGCTCTCTATGCCGACATGGGACATTTCGGCGCCCACCCGATCCGGCTGAGCTGGACGTATTTCGTGCTGCCCTGCCTGGTGCTGAATTATTTCGGGCAGGGAGCCCTGGTGATCAGCCATCCCGGCGCGGTCGACAACCCGTTCTTCCTGCTCGGGCCGCACTGGATACGCCTGCCGCTGGTCATACTGGCGACCTTCGCCACGGTGATCGCCAGCCAGGCGGTCATCTCCGGCGCCTACTCCATCACCCGCCAATGCATGCAGCTCGGGCTGCTGCCGCGCATGACGGTGCGCCACACCTCCACGCATGAAGAAGGCCAGATCTACGTGCCGCAGGTGAACACGTTCCTGGCGGTGGGGGTCGTCATCCTGGTGCTGGCATTCAAGACCAGCGACAGCCTGGCCTCGGCCTACGGCATCGCGGTCACCGGAACGTTCATGTGCACGGCGGTGCTGGCGACGGTCGTGTTCCGCCGGCAGTTCCATTGGTCGCGCACCGCGACGATCGCCGTGTTCGGCGGGTTCTTCTTGATCGACCTCACCTTCTTCGCCGCCAACACGCTGAAGGTGGTGGAGGGTGGCTGGGTGCCGCTGGCAATGGGAATCGGGCTGACCGCGCTGATGACCACCTGGAAGCAGGGGCGCGACCTGTTGCTGGCGCGCTGGCAGCAGGACAGCATGCCGCTGGCGCTGTTCCTGGCGCGACTGCCGCAGTCCCGCACCGTCCGGGTGCCCGGCCTGGCGGTGTTCCTGACCGGTCAGCCGGACTATGTGCCGACCTCGCTGCTGCACAATCTGAAGCACAACAAGGTGCTGCATGAGCAAGTGCTGTTCGTAACGGTGCAGAACGTGGATGAACCGGAAATGCCGGCGGACCGGCGCGCCGAAGTGTCCGAACTTTCGTCCGGCATCTATCGTGTGATCGTGCGCTACGGCTTCATGGAAAGCCCGAATATTCCGCGTACGCTGGAGGATCTGCAGGGCCGGATTCCGTTCGATCCGATGCAGGCGAGCTATTTTCTCGGCCGCGAGGTTCTGGTGCCCGCCATGGTGCCGAAGCTGCCCTGGTGGCGGCTGTGGCTGTTTCTGCTCATGGCGCGAAACGCGGTGCCGGCTACCGAGTTCTTCCGGATTCCGTACGACCGGGTCGTGGAACTGGGCGTGCGGGTGGCGATCTGACGGCGATCCGATCGCCCTGATAGCAGGCGATCCGGCACCCGCGCCGGCTCGCGCGCTACGCCACCGGCAGGTGAGAGGCCCGGTGGCGGCGGCGGCCGTTA
>DATDIC010000657.1:0-4493 GCA_036521275.1 Acetobacteraceae bacterium | reverse complement strand
GATCACCGGGGGCGTACCGGCGATGCAGACAGTGCGGCGGCTGCTGGATGCTCGCCGGGGCGGGGTGTGACGGCACTGCCGCCGGCCTCGCCGCTTCGTCGCAACGATACGCACCGGCTGATCCCTTCCAAATACAGTGATAGCGGCGCCAGCGTGCTGACCCGGATCGCCGATGACGACGCGCATCTGGCGGACATCTTCGACCTGGACAATGCCACCAATGACCGGCTGCTGGCGGAGAACGAGAAGCTGCCCGGCATCGGGATTCGCGAGCTGGTGTTCGGGGTGCCCTGCTACCGCATCATCAATGCGGCGTTCGTGCATGCCCATCCGCTGGGAAGCCGCTTCAACGGGCCTGACCGGGGTGCGTGGTACGCGGGCTTCGAGAGCCGGACGGCGCAGGCGGAGATTACGTTCCACAAGAGCGTGCAACTCGCGGAAATCGGGCGGTTCGAGGACGATGTGACGTTTGACGATTATCTTGCCGATTTCAGCGGTGGATTTCACGATCTGCGCGAGGCGCCCGAATTTGCCTGTTGCCTGGATGCGGACAGCTATGTTTCGTCGCAGGCGCTGGCCGAACGGTTGATGGAGGCCGGCTCGCTCGGCGTTGTCTATCCGAGCGTGCGGCGACGCGGTGGCACCTGCCTGGCGTGCTTTCGCCCGGCGATGGTGACGAATGTGCGGAAGGGCCCGACGTACCGGTTCCGCTGGATGGGCAAGGCGACTCCGGTGATCGAGGTTGAACCAGCGGTCAGCGTTTCACCCCAAGCCCGCGCATGAACTGGTCCCTGATCCGCGCCGGGTCGCGCTCCGTCGTGTCGGCCGGCTTTTCCTGATCGATGCGGCAGCCGATCAGCCACGGCCCGTCTTCGCGCAACGCTAGGTCGATCAGCTCCTCGAAGCCGCCTTCGTCGGCGGCCCAGGCGCTCTGCGCCAAGCCGCAGCCGCGGGCGATCGCGACGATGTCCGCACCCTGCGCTGTGGCCGCGGGCTGGCCGCCGGTAATCTGATAGGTTCCGTTATCCATGATCACGATCGTCAGGTTGCACTGCTTGCGCCCGGCGATCGTTGCCAAGGAGCCGAGCTGCATCAGGATGGAACCGTCCCCTTCCAGCGCGATCACCTGTCGCTCCGGCTGCGCGAGCGCCACGCCCAGCGCGATGGGGCAGGCCAGCCCCATGCTGCCCAGCATGTAGAAATTCTGCGGCCGGCGCCCGGCAGCCCAGAGGTCGAAATTGGTGTAGCCGATGCCGCCGATCACTGCCTCGTTTTGCTTCAGGCGCACCACCATCCGCTTCGTCAGCTCGAAGCGGTTCATGATTTTGGCCTGCTGCCGGGTCGCCGGGTGGTTCGCGGTGAATGACATGCGCCCTGCCCTTCTAAGCCTGGAACACTTTGCCGCCGGTCAGCAGCGGCGACAGGATGAAACAGGCGGGCGCCTGGGTGGCGATCGCCTGGCGGATCGAGCGGTCCAGGATGAACTCCACCTCGTCGGTCCGGGTCAGCGTGTGATTCTCCACTGCGATGGCATCCAGGACCGGCCGCATCGTTTTGGCCACCAGCGCCTGGCCGATATTGAACTCGCCCAGAGTGCCGCGTTCGGAGACCATCATCAGCACCGGGATCTGGAACGGAACGGCCAGGGACGCGATCACGTTCGCCAGGGTACCGAAGCCGCTGGTCTGCATCAGCAGGATGCCGCGCAGCCCGCCCATCCAGGCGCCGGACAGGATGCCCAGCGCCTCTTCCTCACGCGTGGTGGCGAAGGCGGTAAAAAACGGATCGGCATGGGTGGCGTCGATCAATGGGCGCAGCACATTGTCCGGCACGTAGGTAATCAGCCGCACCTCGTGGCGCTTCAGTACATTGACCACAATCTGATGCCAGGCGCGCGTTTCCTCGGCCTGCATTCCGTGCCTCCTTCGCCGTGGCCGGCTTGCGCCCTGGCCGCTGCGTTCGTACACAGCACGCATGCCGGATTTCAGCAAGACCTACGACGTGCTCGTCGCCGGGGGCGGGAATGCGGCACTGTGCGCGGCAATCACCGCGCGCCAGCACGGCGCCAGCGTGCTGCTGGCGGAACATGCGCCGCGCGCGTTTCGCGGCGGCAACAGCCGGCACACCCGCAACCTTCGGGCGATGCATATGGCGCCCACGGACGTGCTGACCGAGGCATATGATGAAGACGAATACTGGGACGATCTGCGCCGTGTGACCGGCGGCAACACCGACGAGCAACTGGCGCGCATGACCATCAAGGCGTCGTCCGGGGTGTTCGGCTGGATGAAGGCGTGCGGGGTGCGGTTTCAGCCGTCGCTGACCGGCACGCTGAACCTGTCGCGGACCAACGCGTTTTTTCTGGGTGGCGGCAAGGCGCTGGTCAATGCTTACTATCTTACGGCGGAACGGCTCGGGGTCGATATCGTCTACGATACCGAGGTGGTTTCGTTGCGGCTCGACGAGGGCCGGGTGCAGCAGGCGGAGATAACATATCGAGGGTTTCCACGGACCGTTCAGGCGCGCTGTGTGGTGGCGGCGGCGGGGGGATTCCAGGCCAACCTCGACTGGATGCGACAGTATTGGGGCGATGCGGTGGACAATTTCGTGATCCGCGGCACGCCGTACAATCGCGGCCGGCTGCTGCGCAACCTGCTGGACCAGGGCGTGGCAGCCGTGGGCGATCCGACGCAGTGCCACGCGGTGGCGCTGGACGCGCGGGCGCCAAAATTCGATGGCGGCATCACCACGCGGCTTGATAGCGTGCCGTTCAGCATTGTGGTGAACCGCGACAGTGAGCGGTTCTACGACGAGGGTGAGGATGTCTGGCCCAAGCGCTACGCGATCTGGGGGCGGCTGATCGCGCAGCAGCCGGGGCAGATCGCCTATTCCGTGTGCGACGCGAAGTCGGTGCCGCTGTTCATGCCATCCGTGTATCCCGCCATCACCGCCGACAGTTTGGGGGAGCTGGCGGAGCGGATGGGCCTGGATCCGATCAAGCTGCGTGCCACGGTGTCGCGCTATAACCTGGCGGTGCGTCCCGGGCCCTTCGACAATACCAAGCTGGATGGATGCGCGACCGAGGGGCTCGATCCGGCGAAGACCAACTGGGCGCGGGTGATCGATACGCCGCCCTTCGTCGGGTATCCGTTGCGGCCGGGCATCACGTTCACCTATCTCGGCGTCCGCGTGAACGAGCAGGCGCAGGTGCTGATGGACGATGGCCGGCCGGCCGGCAACCTGTTCGCGTCCGGAGAGATCATGGCCGGGAATATCCTGGGCCGTGGCTACCTGGCGGGGTTCGGCATGACGATCGGCACGGTATTCGGCCGCATTGCCGGGGAAGAGGCGGCACGAAATGCAAGAAACTGACGCGGTCCGCGATGCACGGCGTGAGATGGAGGTGTGCAACGCGTGCCGTTATTGCGAGGGTTTCTGTGCCGTGTTTCCGGCCATGGAATTGCGGCGCGAGTTTACTGGCGGCGATTTGAGCTATCTGGCGAATCTTTGCCATAATTGTCGCGGCTGTTACTATGCGTGCCAGTACGCGCCGCCGCACGAATGGGGCATCAATGTGCCGCGCAGCTTCGCGCAGGTGCGGGCGCAGAGCTACGCGGAGTATGCGTGGCCGCAGCCACTGGCGCGGGCGTTCCAGCGCAACGGCGTGGTGGTTTCGCTGGTGACTGCGGCGGCGCTGGCGCTGGTGATCCTCCTGACCAGCCTGCTGGCGCCGGCCGATGAGCTTTACGCGCCGCACCCGATGCAGGTGAGCTCGTTCTACGACGTGATCCCGATGTGGGTGATGCAGGCGCTCGGGCTGGTCACGTTCGTTTTCTCGCTGGTGGCGCTCGGGATGGGTGCAGTGAATTTCTGGCGGGATGCGGGGCCGAGGGCCCCGGTATCGGTTGGGGCGTTGCTGCGTGCCGGGTATGATGTGCTCAGCCTGCGCAATCTGGGCGGCGGCGGTCATGGCTGCAACGATAATTCCGAGCGGTTCTCGATGACCCGGCGCTGGCTGCATCATGCGATGTTCTATGGCTTCTTGCTGTGCTTCGCGGCGACGTGCGTGGCGTTCGTCTATCACGCGTTCCTGGGGTGGGAGGCGCCGTATCCGTTTTTCAGCGTGCCGGTGATACTCGGCACAGTGGGCGGCGTGGCGCTGATGGCCGGGACAGGCGGGTTGTTCGCGATGAAACTGGTCGATGATCCGGTTCCGGCCGCCCGGAACCTGCTAGGCGCGGATGTGGCGTTGTTGCTGCTGCTGCTGCTGACGGCGGGGACCGGGCTGGCGCTGCTGGGGTTGCGCGAAACCACCGGGATGGGGATCGCGCTGGCGGTGCATCTGGGATTCATACTGGCGCTATTCGTGCTGCTGCCATACAGCAAGATGGTGCACGGCGTGTACCGGAGCCTGGCACTGCTGCGGGCGGCGGTGGAACGGGCGGAGGGGTGACGATCCCGATAGGTGCTCTGGGTCCCGTTGCGCGAAGAGC
>DATDIC010000656.1:0-3804 GCA_036521275.1 Acetobacteraceae bacterium | reverse complement strand
TCATGCCGACGCTGTTGCTGACTGTGTTTGCCATGCTGTGGTCGGTCATCGTCGGTGTCGGCATCGGCGTGCTGTCGGGCGTGAAGCGCGGACGGTGGCAGGATCAGGTGTCGATGGTCCTGGCGATCTCCGGCATCTCGTGTCCGAGCTTCTGGCTTGGGCTGCTGCTGATCGATTTATTCTCCGTGCGGTTGGGCTGGCTGCCGACCGGAGGTTACGGGACGTGGCAGAACTTCGTGCTGCCAGCATTTACGCTGGGCACCGGCGTCGCCGCGGTGATGGCGCGCTTCACGCGATCGGCATTCGTCGAGATCGCGGGCGAGGATTATGTGCGCACGGCACGTGCCAAGGGCGTGCCGGAGCGGTCCGTGGTGTGGAAGCACACACTGCGCAACGCGCTGATACCGGTGATCACACTGACCGGCCTGCAGTTCGGTTTTTTGCTCGGCGGCGCGATCGTGGTGGAAACGGTGTTCGCGTGGCCGGGGCTGGGGCGGTTGCTGGTCGACAGCGTCTCGTACCGCGACTACCCGGTGATCCAGGCGGAGATCCTGTTGTTCTCGTTCGAGTTCGTGCTGATCAACCTGCTGGTCGATCTGCTGTACGGCGTGGTCAACCCGGAGATCAGGCTGCGATGAGCGAAGTTGCGCTTGCCTCGCCGGGGCTGCGTTCGCCGTCGGCAGAATTCTGGCGGCGTTTCCGGCGCAAGCGAGTCGCGGTCGTGTCGGGCTGCGTGCTGCTGCTGCTGATTGTGGCGGCGGTTGCTGCGCCGTGGATCGCGCCCTATGGACCGATGACCCCTGACTACGACAACGTGCTGGCGGGGCCGTCGTGGCAACACCTCTGCGGCACCGACACGTTCGGCCGCGACATATTCAGCCGCATTCTATGGGGTGGGCGCATCTCGCTGACGGTGGGCTTCGTGTCGGTGGCGTTGGGCGGGCTGGTCGGGGTGGCGCTCGGTCTGGTCAGCGGGTTCTTCGGCGGGCTGTGGGACAGCTTGATCATGCGGCTGATGGATGTGCTGCTGGCATTTCCCGGTATCCTGCTGGCGATCGGTGTGGTGGCGCTGCTGGGACCCGGTATTGACAATGTCATCTACGCCATCGCGGTGTTCAGCGTGCCGGTGTTCGCACGGCTGGTAAGGGGCAGCACACTCGCGCTGAGGCAGACGCTGTATGTGCAGGCGGCGCGCAGCATCGGCGTGCGTGCGCCGATGCTGATGCTGCGGCATATCCTGCCGGGGACGCTGCCGAGTGTAATTGTCTATTGCTCGCTGCGGGTGGGCACGTCGATCCTGACCGCGGCTGCGCTGAGCTTCATCGGATTGGGTGCGCCGCCGCCGAGCCCTGAATGGGGGACGATGCTGGCCGAGGGTCGGAGCTATCTCGGGGTGGCGGACCAGATCACCGTCTTCCCGGGACTGGCGATCTTCGTCACGGTGCTGGCGTTCAATCTGCTGGGCGACGGCCTGCGGGATGCGCTGGATCAGAAGCTGCGGTAGTGCCCAGTATCGTTGATGCGCGAGTCATGCTGATGTGGTCATTGCGGGGTGAGCGACGAAGCAGTCTCGTTCCATGGAGCGAACCGATGACCGAGATTGCTTCCCTGATCACGTCCGGGACCGCGGCGCTTCTCGCAATGACAGTGCTCATGTCTATGACAAGGGGAGCGGCATGACCTGGTCCATTGTTACCCATGATCCTGCGACAGGGGCGTTTGCCGTCTCGGTGGCGACCAAGGCGTTCGCGGTGGGCGCGTCCTGCCCGTTCGTCCGCTCGGGCGTCGGCGCGGTGTCTACACAGTCGTTTACCAACCGCTATCTCGGCCCGGCCATCCTGGACGCGATGGCGCGTGGGCTGCCCCCGGATGCGGCGATCGAGGGCGCGCTGGTCGGTGATGCGGGGCGCGGCCTTCGGCAGGTGCACGCGGTCGATCGCCACGGCCGCGCCGCGGCCTGGACCGGGCAGAACTGCGTCGAATGGTGCGGCAGCCTCGCGGCGCCGGGGATCAGCGTCGCCGGCAACATGTTGGCCGGCGAGCCGACCATTGCCGCGACGCTGGCCGCCTGGCAGTCGAACCCGGCGCTCGATGTGCCCGAGCGGCTGATGGCGGCGATGGAGGCGGGCGAGGCGGCCGGCGGTGATCGGCGCGGCAGGCAGTCGGCCGCCATGGTGCTGACCACCGCCGAGGATTTTCCGGACCTGAACCTGCGGGTGGATGACAGCCGCGAGCCGCTGCCCGAACTGCGGCGGTTGCTTGGCATCTGGCGGGTAGAGCGGGCGCCCGGCCTCGCCGCGCAGCCGTCGCGGGCCAATCCGGCGGGCTTCATCGATCTGGACGCGATCGAGGCTGGATGGGTGGCCCGGGGCGTCGATCTGCGGCTTCGGCGCTAGCCGACGGCGCAACGCTCTGGCAGATTAATGTTGCGTGACCAACGGACGCGATCCGCCTAATCATGGCGCGCACGAACTCGTCATGAGGGGGACAGACGCTTGCTGACACGCCGGGCTGCCGCGCAGCTTGTCGCCACCGCCTTCGCCGTCGCGTTCGCAGGGGCCTCGGCGGAGGCCGCCGACCAGGTGATCAAGGTGGGCCTCGATCTGTCGCTGACCGGCGCCGATGCGGAATCCGCCGCACGGATCAAGAACGGTGCGCTGATGGCGTTCGAGGAGATCAACACCAAGCGCTTGATCCCCGGCTACCTGATCGAACCCCTGGTCCTGGACGACGGCACCGCGACGGCAGGGCAATATGACCCGGCACAGGCCGCGATCAACGCGCGCAAGATGGTGACCGACACGGATGTGGTGGCGGCGATCGGGCCGATGATGAGCGGTGCCGGAAAGGCGATGGCGCCGATCCTGAGCGAGGGCGATCTGGCGACCATCACGCCGAGTTCCACCAACCCGGACATCACCAATCCCAGGTTCGCCGAGCAGTACCGGCCGGCCGGCAAGGCGATCTATTTCCGCACCGTGACGACGGATGCGTTCCAGGGACCGAATCTGGCCAACTACTTCGCGGACCGGCTCGGGGTGAAGTCGGCGTACGTGCTGGATGATACCGGCGCTTATGGGGTCGGCATCGCCGATGGGTTCCGGCGGCAAGCCGACGCGAAGGGCATCAAAGTACTTGGGCGCGACCGGCTGGATCCGAAGGCGGCCGACTACACGGCGATCCTCACGAAGATCAAGGCGCTCAACCCGGATGCGCTGTACTACGGCGGCGTCAGCCAGGCCGGGGTGAAGCTGGCGAAGCAGGCCTACGACATCATTCCGAAGGTGATCAAGGGCGGCGGCGATGGCATGTACTCGGCCGAGATGCTGTCCGCCGCGGGCTTTCCCGCCGCTGACGGTTGGTATGTCACCATCGCCACCCCGCACACCGCGGACGATAAGTCGGCCGAAGCGTGGGTGAAGCAATACGAGGCGAAGTTCAACACGGTGCCGTCGGACTACGCGATCACTGCCTACGACGCGGCCATGGTGATCGCGGACGCCATAAGGCGGCTGGTTGCCGACAACAAGGAGATCAGCCGCGACAACGTGAGGGGCTCCATCCAGACCTCAAAGGTGAAGACGATGCAGGGGCTGATCTCGTTCGATGCCAACGGTGACCTGCAGGACCGTACGATCAGCGTGTTCCAGATCAAGAAGGATGTTAACTACTCCGCCGACGACATGGTGCATCAGTACCATTACATCGGCGTCGCGCCGCAATCATGATTTACCCACAGGGAGACCAGTACATGCTGACCAGACGCCAAACTCTGCTCGCCGCCACGGCGATGGCTGTGATCGG
>DATDIC010000655.1:0-5282 GCA_036521275.1 Acetobacteraceae bacterium | reverse complement strand
TCCCGTCATTCCCGCTCCGCTCCCGTCATTCCCGCTCCGCTCCCGTCATTCCCGCTCCGCTCCCGTCATTCCCACTCCCCTCCCGTCATTCCCGCTTCCCCCCGTCATTCCCGCGAAAGCGGGAATCCATACAAACCCCCCGCAACGTCGCAGGCCATCGTTTAGATGCCCGCTTTCGCCTGCATGACGGATCTGCTCACGCGTTCCCCGGTCGCCCTGTTCCCGGATGATACGATCCGTCCAGCAGCACGAGATGACCCAGGAACGTCTCCGTGCAGGCGCGCCACGAGTACCGCTCCGCATGCGCGCGGCAGGCTGCGCGGTCGACCGCCAATGCACGCAGTGCCGCCGATCGCAGGTTCCAGTCGATCGCGCCGATCGGGTACGCGGCCATTGCCACCACGTCCTTCGGGCCGGTCACCGGAAATGCGGCAATCGGTGTGCCGCAGGCCAGGGCCTCCAGCAGCACCAGGCCGAACGTGTCGGTCTTGCTCGGGAACACGAACACGTCCGCCCCGGCATAAGCACCAGCCAGCGCCGCCCCGAACCGCGGGCCGGTGAACACCACGCCGGGATAAGCGCGCCGTAGTGGCTCGAGCTGCGGCCCGCCGCCGACGACGACTTTCGAACCTGGCAGATCGAGGCTCAGGAATGCCTCGATGTTCTTCTCCACCGCAACGCGGCCGACATAGAGAAACACCGGCCGCCGCAGCCCATCCCAGGCGTCGCGCGGCAACGGACGAAACAACTCGAGGTCCACCGCCCGCGACCATGGCAGCACGCGGTGAAAGCCGCGTTCCGTCAGTTCCGCGCGCAGGCTCTCGGTCGCCACCATGGTGCCCTCGGCGGCACCGTGGAAACGACGCATCCAGGCGTAGATCGGGCCGACCGGCAGGCCGGTGCGCGCCTTGATATACTCGGCGAAACGGGTATGGAACGAGGTGGTAAATGATAATTCGTTGCGCCGCGCCCAGCGTCGCGCGGCAATCCCGAGTGGCCCTTCCGTCGCGATATGCATCGCGTCGGGGGCGAACGCCTCGATGATGCGGATCAGCCTTCGCCGCGGCAGCACCGACAAGGGAATGTCCGGATAACTGGGACAAGGAATGGTGCGGAACCGCTCCGGGCCGACCACCTCTACCACGTGGCCCATCGCCCGCAGCTCGTCGGCGACCATGCTCAAGGTGCGCACCACCCCGTTCACCTGCGGGTACCAAGCGTCGGTGACGATGACGATACGGTGTGAACGTTCTGGCGGCAGCATGTCGGTTGCGGCCGGCAGCTCGGCCTCGGTGTTGATTTCAAGCAGCGTAGGGTTGCCCCACCTGGCGTGGAGCGAAAAACGACAGCCGATTCGCCGCTGCCCAGTCGATCAGCTCCAGCGTTCCGTCGTGATGCTCGACCAAGGCGGTGCAGCTTTCCACCCAGTCGCCATCGTTGATGTACAAAATACCCCCCATTTCGCGCATCTCGGCATGATGAATATGGCCGCAGACCACGCCATCGAACCCGCGATGCCGGGCCTCGTTCGCCAGCGCGGCTTCGAAGCGGTCGATCGCCTTCACTGCCTCTTTCACCTGGCATTTGAGCCACGCGGACAGCGACCAGTACGGATACCCCAGCCGGCGGCGCGCGGCGTTGAACCAGCGGTTCAGGATCAGCGCCATCTGATAGGCGTGGTCCCCCAGCAGCGCCAGGCACTTCGCATAGCGCACCACGCTGTCGAACGAGTCGCCATGCACCACCAGCAGCCTTGCCCGCCGCGGTCACATGCGTGGCTTCGGCGCGCAGCCTGATGCCGCCGATCTCCAGCCCCAGCGACACCCAGCCGCGAAACATCTCGTCATGGTTGCCGGGGATATAGATCACCTCCGCCCCGTCGCGGGCCTGACGGAGTATCTGGCGCAGCACTTCGTCATGCGTTTCGTCCCAGTACCAGGATTTGCGCAGCCGCCAGCCATCGATGATATCGCCGACCAGAAACAGATGTTGGCAGCTCGTGCAGCGCAGGAAATCGGCAAGGAAATCACTGCGGCACCCCTCGTGCCCAGATGCGTGTCGGAAATGAACACGCTTCGATAGGCTGTGCGTGCCGATGGATTGCTCATCGCCGTCATGTCGGACGGAACAGTTACGTTGATTGAGGAGTCGCAAGAGTTAAGTTTGAGTGACACTCAAGCAAAACGCAGCAGATCCTTAATATAATTGCCGTTTCATATTACTGACATCGCATTGCAATGAATGTGCTGCAGTCTGCAACTTTGCCCTTTCAGCCGAGCCGCAGCCGCCGCCCATGCTTGTCATATTCAATCCGGTCGCCGGCCGTCGGCGGGTACAACTGTTGTGGCGGGTGCTGGACGTGTTGATCCATAACGGCATCAGGCTCGAGGTGGCCGAGACGAAGCGGCGCGGCGACGCGCAGGACTATGCGCGCAATGCCGCCGCAGCCGGTGCGCCGCTGATCGTCGCGGCAGGTGGCGACGGCACCATTGCCGAAGTCGCCAGCGGCCTGATCGGCAGCGATGCATGCCTCGGCATCATCCCGCTGGGCACTGCCAACGTGGTGGCGCATGAGCTTGGGCTGCCGTCCGCGCCGACAGCCATCGCGGCGGCTTTGGCGTTCGGCCGCTTGCGCTGCCTCTGGCCCGGGCGCGCCGAAAATGGCAGTGGCGAGAGGTTGTTCGTGCAAATGCTCGGCGTGGGCTTCGATGCGCATGTGGTGCATCGGCTGCCGCCCTGGCTCAAGCGCGCGGGCGGCCGCGGCGCTTATGTCGCGCAGACACTTCGGGAACTCGGCAGATACCGCTTTCCGCCGATTCGGTTGCGGCTGGATGGCTATGAAACCGATGCGGCAAGCGTGATCATCAGCAAGGGCCGGTTCTACGGCGGACGGTTTCTGATCGCACCGGACGCGCGCCCCTGCGAGCCCGGCTTCTCAGTCCTGCTGTTCGATCACTCCGGGCCGGGTGCGGCATTGCTCTATGGGGCGGCTCTGCCCATGCAAGTGCTATCGCGCGGCCCGGGGTTGCGCCACAGGCGCGCACGTCGCATCGAATTCGTCGATTGTGCTTCCGTGCCGGCCCAGGCGGACGGAGATGCAGCCGGTCTTGCCCCGCTCCATGTCAGCGACGCCGACCGGCCGATCCGAGTGCTGGTCGGCGGCTGACCGCCGCGGTCAGATATTGCCGGAAATCCACTCCTTCAGCCGGCTCTTCGGCAGTGCACCGACCTGCTGCGCCGCCGGCTTGCCGTCCTTGAACAGGATCAGCGTCGGGATACCGCGCACCGCATAATTGTTCGGCGTCATCGGGTTGTCGTCGATGTTCACCTTGGCCACGGTCAGCTTGCCGGCAAATTCGCCGGCGAGTTCTTCCAGCGCCGGACCGATCATCTTGCAGGGACCGCACCATTCAGCCCAGAAATCCACCAGCACCGGACCTGGCGCCTGAAGGACGTCAGCCTCGAAACTCTCGTCGGTAACGGGTTTGGTGTTGGCGCTCATGTGTGTTGGTCCCTTTTGCTTCGCCTGGCTCTGCCGGAAAACCGGAAGGCCCAGTCGGGTCAACTAGGTGGGTCGGGGGCAAGAGTCGGTCAACGGGGCGCGTGCGCGTCCAGCAACGCGTCAGGCAACGGGCTCACCTGCGCCGCATGCGTCCACACCAGACAGCAACGGACCGGTCGATCCGGAAAAATTCCTGCCAGCACGGCGCGATAGGCTGCCATCTGCCGCAGATAGACAACCGGCGTCTCCTCCAGCCGTGCCGGCGGCCGGCGATTGGTCTTGAAATCCGCCAGCAGCACCCGATCGGCCAGCACAACGAGCCGATCCACCAGGCCGCCCACCACCCTGTCGGCGACCACGCCGCTCAATGGCACTTCTGCCCGGCTGTCGGGACCGAACAGATCCGCCAGCTCCGGATGATCGAGGATCGCCATCGTCTCGGCCGCGAGAAGCTGTGCCTCGCCATCCGGAAGGGCATGGCCCGGTTGCCCCAGCCACGCCGTCGCCATCGCCAGCCGATCTTCCCGCGCGGCACCTGGCAGATGCTGCAACAGCGCGTGCAGCAGCCGCCCGCGCCGAAATCGATCTCCCGTTGAAGCAAGCGGCGATGTGGCCGCCGGCACCGGCCCGTGCTCCACCCCTTCGGGGCGGCTCGGCGCCAGCCGCAGCGGCCGGGCAGGTTCGGCCGGTGGTCGCGCCGGCCGCCAGTCCGGCGCTGCCCCCGCCCAGCGCGGCACCGGAGCCAACGTGATCGTGTCGCCAGCACGTTCCCGCAGCGGCCGAGCCAATTGCAACGCTTCGTACCGCAGCACATCTCCCGCCCAGTGTCCGAGCGGCGACGCGGTCGCACCCAGCGACAGGAATGCCGGCTGCACCAGCGAGTACCAGCATTCGGGCGGCACGCCCTTGCGCGGCTCCCAGCCGCAGATCAGCAGCCGGTCCTCTGCCCGCGTCAGCGCCACGTAGAGCAGCCGGTTATGCTCCTCCAACCGGCGCGCCGAGACCGCCGCCCGCAATCGCTCCCCCGCTGGGCAGTTCAGCTCCTTGCGCGGCGACCACAGCGGCACCTCGATCCCGGTTGCCGGATCCGGCGCCCACAGCACCGTCCCGTCCTCCGGCGGCAGCGCGGTGGTATCGGGCAGGATCACCAGCGGCGCCTGCAATCCCTTGGCGCCATGCACGGTCATGATCCGCACCACGGCCCCCTGCGTCTCCTGCTCGCGCTTCACCGTGGTGGCAGAGCGGCGCAGCCAGTGCAGGAACCCCTGCAGGCTGGGCGGGTGGGTCCGCGAATAGGTCAGCGCCGCGTTCAGCAGCTCGTCTACCGGCTCGCCAGCCTCCGCGCCGAGCCGATGGAACAGCCGGGCCCTGCCGCCCAGCGGACCCAGCGCCTCCGAGAACAGCGCGTGCGGCGCGACGTAATCCACCCGCGCCAGCAGCCCGGAGAACATCTGCCACGCAGCCTGCCAGTCCGGCCGTTCGGCGGCCCGCTCGCGCAGCGCCTCCCATAGCGGGCCGCGCCGGTCCATCGCCAGCTCCATCAGGCTGGTATCGGTCAGCGCGCCCAGCGGGCTGGTGAGGAAACAGGCGAACGCCAAGTTGTCCTGCGGCAGCAGCAGTGCATCGCCGAGCGCCATCAGGTCCTGTACCGCCGGCTGCTCGGTCAGCTCCAGCCGGTCCAGACCGGCCACCGGCACGCCGCAGCGCTTCAGCTCGCGCAGCAGGCAGCGCGCGAAGTCGTTGCGCCGGCGTACCAGCGCAATCACGTCGCCCGGCTGCA
>DATDIC010000654.1:0-7067 GCA_036521275.1 Acetobacteraceae bacterium | reverse complement strand
ACCAGCGCATGCTCCTGGACAAACGCAAGTTGGGTGATGCGGTAGCGCGCCTCCGGATAGCGGTTGAACAGGTCGGCGATGAGTGCGTCGGCATCGCGGTCGATTGCCGGCAACGCGGGCTGGGTCGTGGCGGGTACCGATCCGCCGCCGCCCCAGGCACTTTGTTGCGCCGGCGCGCCGCCGACCCGGGCAATGAAATTGGCGATGATATCGCGTTCTTCATTCGTCATCTGGTGTTCCCTTCTGGGTCGGTCCTGCCGGAGGTCGAGCGAGCCCCAATCGGTGCCACTCCATGACTGGGCAACGGTCCATCACGACCTGCAGCCCGGCGTCACGACCCCGCCTGGCGGCGGCCTGATCGATGACGCCAAGTTGCATCCATACGACGCGGGCACCGCTCCGGATGCCTGCATCTACAGCCTCCCCGGCATGCGCCGGATTGCGGAATATGTCTACCATTTCTAGCGGCATAGCCTGTTCAAGCGTCGCTACTGCCGGGCGGCCACGCACGGTGCGTCCGGCAAGCCTCGGGTTCACCGGGGTGACCTCGAAACCGTGGGCGAGCAGGAAGCCGAGCACCCCGTATGACGGACGGTACGGCTTCGCGGACGCGCCGACGATGGCAATTCGCCGGGTGCTGATCAGTATGTCGGCGATCGCTGCGTCGCTCAGCCCATCCATGGTCATCGCGAACCTCTACCCGGAACTTGGCGATGCCGGCGCCCGGTTCAACGCGGGGCCAGCGGCTGGCACGTGCCTTGCGGTCGGCTGGGTGCGTGCGGTATGGCGCTGCACCAATGATCGACAGTGCCGGAAAGCTGAGCTTCCAGGACCTGATCCTGCGTCTCCAGCATTTCTGGGGGCGGCAGGGATGCGTGCTGCTGCAGCCATACGATGTCGAGATGGGGGCCGGGACGTTCCATCCGGCAACCACCTTGCGGGCGCTCGGCCTGCATCCCTGGCGCGCGGCTTACGTGCAGCCCAGCCGCCGCCCGGCGGATGGCCGTTATGGCGAGAATCCGAACCGCCTGCAGCACTACTATCAGTTCCAGGTGATCATGAAGCCGAGTCCGGACGATGCGCAGGATTTGCTGCTCGCCAGCTACCGGGCACTGGGTCTGGACCCGCTGCGGCACGATTTCCGGTTCGTCGAGGACGATTGGGAGAGCCCGACCCTCGGAGCCTGGGGACTGGGTTGGGAAGTCTGGTGCGACGGGATGGAGGTGGGCCAGTTCACCTATTTTCAGCAGGTCGGCGGCATCCCGGTGACGTTGCCCAGCTTTGAAATGACATACGGCCTCGAACGGCTGGCGATGTATGTGCAAGATGTCGAGAACGTGTTCTCACTCGACTTCAATGGCGCCGGCGTGACCTATGCGGATGTGTTCCTGCGCGCCGAACGTGAATATAGCGCGTATAATTTCGAATATGCGGACCCTGCGCTGCTGATGCGCCACTTCCAGGATGCGGAAACCGAATGCGCGGCGTTGTTGCGACGCGACTTGGCGCTTCCAGCATATGATCAGTGCATCAAGGCGAGTCACCTGTTCAACCTGCTGGATTCACGCGGGGTGATCAGCGTCACGGAGCGGGCAAGCTATATTGGCCGGGTGCGGTCACTAGCGAAGGCGTCCTGCGAGGCCTGGGTAGCGGGCGAAAACCCGTGACCTTGGAGCGATCAGAGACTATTTCCTTTTGTCGAACTGCCTGTACCAAGGACCGCTAGGCGCCCAGCTTGAAAGGGCCTTGAAAGCGTAAGCGCATGGTGGAATTGTTTTTGGAGCTGTTCAGCGAAGAGATTCCTGCCCGCATGCAGTCGAATGCAGCCGCTGAGTTGAAGCGGCTGATCGGCGAAGCGCTCGCCTTGCTGACACCACGGAATACCGAAACCTGGTACGGTCCGCGTCGGCTGGCTGCGCGGCTGGACGTGGCGATGGAAGTCACCGCCAGCACGGTGACCGAGCGCGGACCGCGGATTTCGGCGCCCGACCAGGCGCTGGCCGGATTTATGCGCAAGCACGCTGCTGCGCGTGAGCAGATGCGCCAGGATGGTGACTATTGGGTGCTGGAAAAATCCCTGCCGGCAGTTCCCGCGAGTGAGATCATCGCCGCTGCGCTGCCGGCGATGTTGCGCCGGTTTCCTTGGCAGAGATCGATGCGCTGGGGTGGCAGCGGCAGCTCGTTCACCTGGGTTCGCCCATTGCGGCGTATCGTCTGCCTGCTGGATCAAGCGGTGGTCGGCTTCGGTCTGCGGGACGGGATGGATGACGGGCACGGGTTGGTTGCATCCGATCACACCGAGGGCCATCGCTTCCATGCACCCGGGGCGTTCGCAGTCTCGTCCTGCGCCGACTGGCGGGCAAAATTGTCGGAGCGACGGGTGCTCGTGGATGCGTCGGAGCGCCGCCAGCGCATCGCGCAGGGGCTTGCAGGAGAGGCGGCGAAGATCGGTCTTGAGCTGGTGGACGATCCCGGCCTGCTGGACGAGGTCGCCGGACTGGTGGAGTGGCCGGTCCCGATGTTGGGGAGGATCGATCCAGCGTTCATGGACCTGCCGCCTGAGGTGATGCAGGTGTCGATGCGGGTCAACCAGCGGTACTTTGCGCTGTGCACCGAAAAGAATGAGCCCGCCCCGTGGTTCGGGTTCGTCGCCAATATCGAGGCCGATGATGGCGGTCACGCGACCCGTGCGGGAAACGAGCGGGTGCTGCGGGCCAGGTTCGCGGATGCGCGGCATTTCTGGGACCTGGACCGGCGGACGAAGCTGGCGGCACGGGTCCGATTGCTGGACCAGGTCACGTTTCATGCGCAACTTGGCAGCCAGGGCGAGCGGGTCCGGCGATTGCGCCGGCTGGTCCGGATCGTGGCGCTGTTGGTGGGTGCCGAGCCGGCGCTCGCCGACCGCGCGGCGGAGTGCGCCAAGGCCGACCTGGTCACCGGAATGGTGGGAGAGTTTCCCGAGCTGCAAGGGGTGATGGGGCGATACTACGCGCTGCACGATGGCGAGGATCCGGCGGTCGCCGACGCGGTGCGGGATCATTATGCCCCGAAAGGGCCGCGAGATGTGGTTCCGGCAGCGCCGGTTTCCATTGCGTTGGCACTTGCCGACAAGCTCGATCAGCTCGCCGGATTTTTCGGGATAGGCGAGAAGCCGACGGGTTCGGGCGATCCTTATGCGTTGCGGCGGGCTGCCCTTGGCATCATCCGGATCATCGTGGAGCGGCAGCTTCGTGTTTCCCTTCGGCAGCTCATCGCCGAGGCGTTCGCCGGGTACGCGCGAGAGTGGAGCCAGCCTGATGTTGATGAGCTGTTTGCGTTTATTGTGGAACGGCTTCGTGTCCAGCTTCGGGCCGACGGGGCGCGCCACGATGTCATGGCGGCGGTGTTCGAGGCGCATCCCGACGACGACCTGACCCGCCTGATCCGGCGCGCTGATGCGGTTACGGCGCTGCTGACCAGTCGTGATGGTGCCGATCTGCTGACCGCATATCGTCGCGCGGCGAACATCTTGCGCATCGAGGAGCGCAGGGATGCGATGGTGGTGGATATGCATTTTCAGTATGATCTGCTGACAGAGGCGGCGGAACTGCATCTGGCGAGAGAGTTGACGGAGATCACGCCGGCGATCGTTGCCCTCCTGGAGCAGGAAAAATTCGCACCGGCGATGGCTCAGATGGCCCGGCTGCGAGCGCCTTTGGACGAGTTCTTCCAGCACGTCACGGTCAACGCATCCGATCCGGAGCTGCGCCTGAATCGGCTGCGCCTGCTTGCAACAGTCCGCCATACGATGAGTCATGTCGCCGATTTCTCCAAAATCGAAGGCTGAACGGAGTTCCTGATGACCAAGTGGGTGTACAGCTTCGGTGCCGGTCACAATGAGGGCCGTGCCGGCATGCGTGACCTGCTGGGCGGGAAAGGCGCCAATCTTGCCGAGATGGCCAGCATCGGTCTGCCCGTGCCACCCGGCTTCACGATCACCACCGAGGTCTGCACCGCGTTCTACGACAAGGATCACCGGTATCCGGAGGATCTGGAACCGCAGGTCAGGCAGGCGTTGCAGCAAGTGGAACAGGCGATCGGACGGCGGTTTGGCGACTCGGCACGGCCGCTGCTGGTGTCGGTCCGCTCCGGGGCGCGCGTGTCCATGCCCGGAATGATGGATACGGTGCTCAACCTTGGCCTGAACGACGACACGGTGGAAGGGCTGGCACGCGATGCCGGCGATGACCGGTTTGCGTGGGATAGTTACCGCCGGTTCGTTCAGATGTACGGCTCGGTCGTGCTGGGTGTGAAGCACCACTGGTTCGAGGAGATCATCGATCAGACGAAGCGGGAGACGGGCGCCAACGAAGACACGGCGTTGTCCGCACAAGACTGGCGCCGCGTGGTGGACGGCTACAAGGAGATTATCGCCAACGAGACCGGGAAGCCGTTCCCGCAATCGCCGGAGGATCAGCTTTGGGGCGCCATCGGGGCGGTGTTCGGAAGCTGGATGAATTCACGCGCGGTGACGTATCGTCGGTTGCATGACATTCCGGCGGAATGGGGTACGGCGGTCAATGTCCAGGCGATGGTGTTCGGCAACATGGGGGAGGATTGCGCGACAGGGGTCTGCTTCACGCGCGATCCATCGACCGGGGAGAATGCGTTCTACGGGGAGTATCTGGTGAACGCGCAGGGCGAAGATGTGGTTGCCGGCATCCGCACGCCGCAACCATTGTCGGCCCTGCGAGCGAAGCCGAGCGAAACACCGATGGAAACCAAAATGCCGGCTGCGTACGCCGAGCTGATGAACGTGCGCCGGAAGCTGGAACTGCATTTCCGGGACATGCAGGACATTGAGTTTACGATCCAGAAGAACCGGCTGTACATGCTGCAGACCCGCAACGGGAAACGCACCGTTGCAGCCAGCCTGCGCATGGCCGTGGAGATGGCGCGCGAAGGCCTGATCGACCAAGCGGAGGCGGTGCGGCGTGTGAACCCCGCGGCGCTCGATCAGCTTCTGCATCCTACGCTCGACCCGCGTGCACATCGCACGTTGTTTGCGAAGGGGTTGCCCGCCAGCCCGGGTGCCGCGTCCGGTGCCGTCGTGTTCAGCGCGGACGAAGCGGAATCTCGCGCCGCCAAGGGCGAGGCGGTGATCCTGGTACGCGTCGAGACCAGTCCGGAAGATATTCATGGCATGCACGCGGCGCGCGGCATCATCACCGCTCGGGGCGGCATGACCAGCCATGCCGCCGTGGTGGCGCGCGGCATGGGGCGGCCATGTGTGGCCGGTGCGGGCGGCATCACCATGGATTACAACGGCCAGACCATGCGTTCCGGTGGCACCACGGTCCAGGCCGGCGATATCGTTACTATCGATGGCGGATCCGGGGAGGTCTTCGTTGGCAGTGTGCCAATGATCGAGCCCGCTATGTCAGGCGACTTTGGTACGCTCATGGAGTGGGCTGACCAGGTGCGGCGGTTGCGTGTGCGCGCCAATGCCGAAACACCGTTGGACGCCGAGACGGCGCGAAAATTTGGCGCCGAAGGCATCGGGCTGTGCCGTACTGAGCACATGTTCTTCGATCCGGAACGCATCGGTGCGGTGCGGCAGATGATCATGGCGCATGATTCCGCCGGTCGCCGCGCCGCCCTGGAGCATCTGCTGCCGCACCAGAGGGACGATTTTGTCGAGCTGTTCCGCATCATGGCGGGACTGCCGGTGACGATCCGTCTGCTCGACCCACCACTGCATGAATTCCTGCCGCATGGTGAAGCCGAGCTGGCCGAAGTGGCTGAGGCGCTCGGTACGGATACGGAAAGCATGCGGCGTCGTGCCGCCGAGCTGGCCGAGGCCAACCCGATGCTCGGTCACCGCGGTTGCCGCCTTGGCATCAGCTTTCCCGAAATCTACGAAATGCAGGCCCGCGCCATCTTCCAGGCAGCCCTGACAATCGCCGACGAATCCGGCTCACCGCCGGTTCCAGAGATCATGATCCCGCTGGTTGGCATCAGGAAAGAGCTGGAGATCACGCGTGCCCAGATAGAGGCAGTGGCGCACGAGATGTTTCGGAAGGCCGGCCGGGAGCTCGACTATACGATCGGCACGATGATCGAGCTGCCGCGCGCCGCCCTGACCGCCGACGCGATTGCTGAAATGGCCGATTTCTTCAGCTTCGGAACCAACGATCTGACGCAGACGGTGTTCGGCTTGTCGCGCGACGACGCGGGGAAGTTTCTGCCGTTCTACATCGAAAAGGGAATTCTGCCGAAAGATCCGTTCGTCTCCATCGATATCGATGGCGTCGGCGCCATGATCCAGATTGCGGCGGAGAAGGGTCGCCGGACGAAGCCGGACTTGAAGATGGGGATCTGCGGGGAACATGGCGGCGACCCCACATCCATCGCCTTCTGTGAGCAGGTCGGGTTGGATTATGTCTCGTGCAGCCCGTTCCGGGTACCAGTGGCGCGACTAGCCGCGGCGCAGGCGACCCTGGGCGTGGCGAGCGACAGGACTGCCTAGAGCACGAACGCTTCTAGACGAAGCGATCATGCCCTAATATCAACCCGCATTGACGCTGACCCTTCCCGTCATGGCCGGCGAAGGCCGGCCATCCATGACTTTGTCGCCCACCGCGCCGCTCGTTCGCTTCACGTTACTCCGGGCACCATCGGCAGGATGAGTCATTCCCATGCGGTCCGGTATAAGATTCGCGAGTTGAGAGCGTGATCCACGCTTTTCTGGCAATGTCGCTTTAAGCAATCACGCTCGGCAATCAGCGTAGGCTGGCGTTCAGCCGGTCGAGCGCAGACGCGCCAGGGATCAGCGCCTCTTTGTCGAGCTCGTTGAACGGTGTTTCGACGGTGTTCAGGTGCTGATGCAGGTCCTCGGGGTCAGGATCGAGGTAGAGCAGGCCAGTCACGATTTCCCCCGCGGCCTCGCGTTGCTGCAGGTAGTTCATCGCAATGACGCGGTCCTGAACATCGTACTCGTCGGCCAGCTTGCGCAGCCTTATCAGTGAACCGTCGTGCTGGCGCACGATCTCCACTGAGCCGGGGGCGTAATCGACGGTGATCTCATC
>DATDIC010000653.1:0-2845 GCA_036521275.1 Acetobacteraceae bacterium | reverse complement strand
CAGGATGGATTCCGCGACCACGCTTGGCTGGATGATTGTCGCGACTGATTGACGTTGGCAAGAGTTTTATCAGTCTCGGGTGGCATTTTTGATTGTCGCGATGTGATTGTCGCTGGCAGCGTCAATCAGGATGAGGAGGTTTCCTTGTCTTTCTTGGATGGTGTGACGGATGTGCGGTTCTTGCGTTCGAGTGCGCCGCGACGTCGGTAGCTCTCGACGTTCATTTCAAAGATGATCGAGTGGTGCACCAGACGGTCGATTGCGGCGATCATCATAGCATGGTCCGGAAAGACCCCGTTCCAGTCGGCAAATGACTGATTTGCTGTGATCAGCATGGAGCGCCGCTCGTAACGCGCCCCGATCAGCTCGAACAGCACGGATGTTTCAGCATGATCTTTGTGAACGTACGATACGTCATCAAGGATCAACAGGTGGTATTTGTCGAGCTTGCTGATGGCGGCTTCGAGCTGCAGCGCCTGGCGAGCAGTCTGCAATTTCTGCACGATGTCGGTGGTGCGGGTGAAGAGCACACGGAAGCCGTTCTCCACGAGCGCACGACCGATGGCCGATGCACAGTGGCTCTTGCCGGTACCGGGCGGGCCGAACAACAGCAGGTTGGTCGCCTTGTCGAGCCAGGTGTCGCCAGCGGCGAGCGCCATGACGCGCGCCTTACTCAGCATCGGCACGACAGAGAAGTCGAAGTTATCGAGTGTTTTGCTGGGGAGCAGATGTGCGTCGGCGAGATTCCGCACGGTCCGCCGGCGGCCCCGTTCAGCAATCTCCAGTTCGGCAAGCGCAGAGAGGAACCGTGCCGCCGGCCAGCCCTCCTTGTCGGCGCGTTCGGCGAACTCGGGCCAGAGCCTGGCGATCGCCGGCAAGCGAAGCTCATGCAGCAGCAGCGGGAGGCGGGTGGTGTCGACCTGGATCGCGCTCATGACAGCAGTCCCACCTGCGGCGTGCTGAGCAGGGCGTCATAGGCCATCGCTGCCGGTATCGTGACAGTCACATGGGGGACGGCCATGCTGGCTGGCGTGAACCGCTGTTGCAGGGTTGTCAGATCCGGCGCCTCACCGGCGTCGAGGATCGCGTCCAGCGCGATCGCCAGCTCAGCCTCGCAGACGCGATCGTGCGCCAGCGCCAGCAGACCAACCATGGTGCGACAGGCATTGCGTGACGGCTGTGTGGCCAGCAGCTTGTCCCAGGCATGGCGGAATGCGTCACGTGGAAACAGTTGGTCGCGGTAGACCAGATTGAGCAGCGCCATCGGCTTGCGCCGCAGGGCGTGGATCACGTGACGATAATCAACCACATGGCCACACCGGCCGCGATCGGCCCGACCCTTGGGAATGCGCCCGCGCCGCAACGTCAGCACAAGGGTGCCGCCGAGCAGGCATTCCAGCCGCTCATCGTACAGCCGGACCCGCAGGCGATGGCCGATCAGCCGTGAGGGAACCGTGTAGAAGATGCGCCGAAGGAAGAACCCGCCGCTGCGGGTGACGGTGACCAGTTCCTCCTCGTGATCATCGGTGCGGCGTGACGGCAGCGGCTTAAGACTGGCTCGCTCGATCTCCAATGCCTTGCGGCGGCGTGCATTGGCGTGGCCGACCACCTCATCGACGAAGCGGCGGTAGCTGACGAGATCAGCAAAGTCGTTGCTGCCACGCAGCAGCAATGCCTGCTGAAGCGATCTCTTGAGATGGGCATGCGGCCCTTCGATCGCGCCGTTCTCGTGTGCCACACCGCGATTGTTGCGCGTCGGCGTCATGCCGTAATGCGCACACAACGCCTCGTAGCGCTCGGTCAGATCCGCCGCCGCATCCTGCTCGAGATTGCGGAACGCCGCCGAGAGGCTGTCGCTGCGGTGTTCCTCCGGTGCGCCACCGAGAGACCACAGGGCATTCTGCAAGCCCTCGGCCAGGGCGACAAAGCTCTCGCCACCCAACACGACGTGGGCCTGCTGCCAACCGGAGAACGCCAGGCGGAAGTGATAGAGCCGGTGCTCGAACGGGACACCAGCGATGCTGATGCCGAGCTCGTTGGCATCGGTGAAATCCGACAGAGCCTGCTGACCAGGCGGATGCTCCTGACGAAAGATCACCTCCCGCTCCGGGCCGTGCAGCGCCTGCCACAGGCGGATGCGTCGCTCCAGCGTGCGGCGCAGATTGTCGGGGAAGCCCACGTGCCGTCGCTGCATCTCGAGCAGCACAGTGATCGGCTGCAACCCCGGCGACGCTTGCAGCATCGGCACGATCTGACTGTCCCAGTACGCCGCCAATGGATCGGCACGACGCCGGCCACGTGGCGAGCCCTTCTGGGAGGGCAACCGGGGATCAGCATCGAGCCGAGCACCGGTGCTGGTGCTGAAGCCGGCCTTGGCGGCGGCAACTTCGCGGGTGTGGGTTCTGCGGTGGTTCATGTACAACTTCGCCTGCTGATCGGTGATGTGTTTGCCGGGCACGGAGAGGTCTCTTCTGGGCAGTTGAGAACCTCGCCATTCCGACACCCGTCACGGAGTCGCAGGCGGATCCCTTGCTCGGGAACCGCTTCGACGCGGGGGCCAGCCTACGGTCGGGCTACGCCCAACCTTCGGCCGACCCCCGCGTCATCCATCCAGATTGACGCCCAAACCATCCTGATTGTCGCCGCGCAATCGGACCCGTACATTCGGAGCGTCCAATTCAGATCATATAGTGGCAAAGGCTTGTCGGCCCGCTACGGCTCCTTTAGCTTGTTGCGCGTCCGCTTACTCGGCTCCCCAGCGCTCATCGTCTGGGTTTACCCTACATTGAGAGCGAATGACGCGGCGATTCAGCTGTCTCTAGTGCAGCTGCGTTTTCGTTGTTCT